>NZ_KI912151.1:0-300000 GCF_000517105.1 Fischerella sp. PCC 9605
GAGGATGATAAAACAGGGTCAAATAATCAGTTTTAAATCTGTCGCTCAAGCTGCTAACGTATCAACTGCTTACTTGTACAAGCAGGAAGATTTGAGGACTAGAATTGAAACCCTACGTGACCAGCAAAAGCAAAAACCTAAATCTAAGCAACCTCCACCAGCATCAGATAATTCTAAATCAGTAATTATTTCTACATTAAGGGAAGAAAATAAAAAGTTAAGAGCAGAAATAGAAGGATTACGCAGGGTTAATGAGGGGTTAGCTGGTAGAGTTTACCATTTACAAGGTGCTGATGATTTAGCTCAAAGGCTTAAGGCTGAAAATGCAGAGTTAAAACAACAATTGGAAGAGTGCCGTCAGCAAGTACAGCAACCTACGATAGCACCCGTAGAAAACTCTAAAGTAACATCATTAGAAAAGAAAAGAGCAGGGCGTTCAAATATTAGTGACAAAGTTAAACAACAACTTGATTCTTTAGGTATTCAACTTAATTCAACTTTAACTAAAGTAATTAAGTCTGCTTCAGAAGAAACTGTTTTAGATGCGATAGAAGCTTTTAAAGAAGCAATCTCTGATGGTGATGTTGATAAACCTGGAGGTTGGCTGAAAACAGCTATTGAGCAAGGATGGAAACCCAATGGGAAAATTCAAATTAAATCGGAGTTAGACTTATTCACCGAATGGTATCCAAAAGCCAAGCTGCATAGGTTGATTCAAGCTAGTCAAACTACCAAAGACGGCATCATGATCTACACTAACGATGAAAAGTGGATACCTTTTTCGGAGATGTTAGCTCAGTATCCACTTGAAACGTTGTAGAAAATGACAACAGCGTATAATCACTTGCTTATCTACGTTGTAGACGTTAAAAACGACATAACTAGGGATGAAAACCACGACGCAGGCTTTAGCTTGCCTTGCCATTTTCGCATCTGGGAAACCAAAACTAAAAAGCTTGATTGGTGTGGATGCGCGCCCACCTCGTAGCAACAGTTTAGAATCCCCTCGGCTGTCTTCCAGGGGAGAGGTCAAAAGGAAAGGTTAACGTGAAGTACATCTGTGTATTTTGTGGTTCCAGTATGGGTATCCGACCAGCTTACAAGCTAGCTGCCCAGGCAATGGGTGAGGCATTAGTACGGCGGGGGTTTGGTCTAGTTTATGGAGGTGGCAACATTGGTTTAATGGGCACTATTGCCGATGCAGTTTTGGCAGCACGTGGTCAGGTCATTGGCGTAATTCCAGAGTTTCTCGTTACCAAGGAAATAGCCCATACTGGACTGACAAAACTTCACATTGTTGATTCCATGCACGAGCGTAAAGCTCTCATGGCTGAATTATCTGATGCTTTTATTGCTCTGCCTGGTGGATATGGAACTTTGGAAGAATTTTGCGAGATACTGACATGGGCACAGTTGGGATTACATCAAAAGCCTTTCGGTCTATTAAATGTCGAGGCGTACTACAATCCGCTGCTTCAGTTATTCGACCAGGCGGTGACTGAAAAGTTTTTAAAACCTACCCTCCGCTCCTTAGTCCTGGAAGCATCCCATCCCGAACATATTTTAGATTTACTGGCTAACTACCAACCACCCAATATTGATAAGTGGATTGGGCGAGACATTCAAACTTAGAGTTTATATTTACTCCTCTAAGGCAAACAAGTTCCCAAATTCAAATCCTATAAAAAGGAGTTGTCATGCTGCACGATCCCAACCAGATGACGCTGTTTCCCTTGTTGCCAGATCAAGCTTTAGAAGAGATGAAGGAATATGGCACCCAGATCCAACTCAATACGGGGGATGTGCTGTTTCGTGAGGGTGACTCCAACTACAATTTTCACGCGATTTTAGAGGGCGAAGTTGAGATTACCAAACAAGTTGGTGGTGAGACGAGACTGTTAGCTATTCATCGCCGTGGTGAATTTGTAGGTGAATTGTCGATGCTGACTGGTGCAAATTATATTGCCAGTGCTCGGGCGATCGCACCCAGTCACGTGCTGCGAATTGAAGTCGATACCTTTAGGCACATTCTCGCCGAATGTTCGCCCCTAGGGGATGTAATTCTTACCGCAATGGCAGGCAGAAGCAGAGATGTAGAAGCGCAATTGCGGCAACAAGAGAAGATGGCAGCGTTAGGTAAACTCTCAGCCGGCTTAGCACACGAGTTAAATAATCCAGGGGCGGCGGCGCAACGGGCAGCATCATTATTACGCGAGAATTTTCAAAACTTGCAATCTCTGAATTTACAGTTAAGTTGCCTCACAAAAGAGCAACTAAATTTGCTTGTAAATATTCAACATCAGGCAACAGAATACGCTGCTACTGCACCCAAACTCGATCCCCTCACCGAAAGCGACAAAGAAGACGAAGTGATAGACTGGCTAGAAGATCGTGATGTCATCAATAGCTGGAAACTCGCTCCCACTCTGGTTTCTGCCGGATTTGACTCTGCAAAGCTAGATATTCTTGCCGAGAATATCCCCTCTAACTCTCTTAGCAACGTGTTGACTTGGTTAGAAGCTACACTTTCAGCAACTGGACTGATCAACGATATTGAGCAGAGTACAGCACGTATTTCTGAGTTAGTGAAAGCAATTAAAGGCTACACTTACATGGATCAAGCCCCTCTGCAAGAAATAGATGTGCATGAGGGAATTGAAAATACTCTGCTTATCTTTCATTGTCGGATCAAAAGGGGAATCATCGTTCACCGCAAGTACGATCGCACTCTGCCACGCATTAGCGCTTATGCCAGCGAACTCAATCAAGTATGGACAAATTTGATTGACAATGCAATTGATGCAATGGATGGCAAAGGTGAACTGACTATTTGCACTTACAAAGAAAACAACTGCATTATAGTTGAAATTGCTGATACTGGTATTGGTATCCCTGAAGCGATTCAATCTCGAATTTTTGAGCCATTTTTTACTACGAAAGGTGTGGGTAAAGGCACTGGTTTGGGTTTAGAAATTGCCTATCGAATTGTTGTGAACAGGCATAAAGGAGACATTTATGTTGAATCCAAACCAGGTGATACGCGCTTTCGCGTATGCCTGCCAATGAATTTGTCATAAATCAATAATTTACGCCTCTAAGTACGGTTAACCCTATACGGCTTAGACGGTGTATTTTCACGACAAAACTGATGGTTATCTACACCAGACTTTTGTAAGCAAATTTGGCAAGATTATCTTGTTAGCTAATGGTGGTTCTCGATGAGAAAGAGATTTTTTACCGGGCTATTACAAGACGGAATTCGTAAAGTCTTGCGTAATCCCAAATATCGCTGGTTCGCAATAGTTGCTAGCTTATTCTACCTTATCAGTCCATTGGACATTTCGCCAGATGTTTTCCCAATTGTGGGATGGCTTGACGATGGACTAATTGCCAGTTTGGTTGTTGCAGAAGTTTCCCAAATTGTTGTAGAGCAACTTAAAAATCGTAAAAAAGCCACTTCTGCTGCAAATTCTACTCAAACAGATGCAGCGATCGATGTGGATGCTGTGTCTGTGAACTAGGGATTGCGATCGCTATTTTGTTCAAATTTGATCGCAATGTCCATCTGTGTAGTTGGCACACGTTGAGTGTTGTGGCAGTAAACTGCAAAAAGTGTGTTTTCAATAAGTGTTGATTTTTGTAATAGTAGGGGTAAGGCGATCGCCATCCCTACTATTCCATAGCGACGTATCCAGCGCAAAATTAAATTTGTCCTCAAGGATACCCATTTCAACACAAGAAAGTACTTTCGGCTTCATCTTTTGCAGATCGTGCAGCACAATTTTGGCATCTTCGGTATTGAATTTATAATATTCAGTTAAATTTCCAATTCTGTAGTTAAAATCCTGATAACGGTGTTTGAAATACAATTCTATATTCCCTCGATGAGCCCAGCTTCCTAGTACCTTAATAGCAACAGTTTGATAGTGTGCAAGCAAATCTGTTTTTACTTCTGCCACTCGTTCTCCAACGGAGCGTTGAGTTATCCCAATTTTATACAGAATTCCTTGGGATGTTTGAATTTCTAAAAAATAGAGAGTACAGGATAAGACACGTTTAAGTTGAGCGCGGTATAGGTTGAAATCAGTCATTCGGTGTAGTAAATCAGGAGTATCTTTGTATAAAGCGTGTTCTACCGCTAACTCCAGCTTGAGCAGCTTTTTGAGTAATAGTGGCTCTTGCACTTCGTTAAAATACATCAAATCTAGCGCTTTAACAGGGATTTTACCTAAATTGGTAAATTCGTATCCAGGTGGAACTGTGTAAACATTTTTCTTCAACAAACCTGTTTTGATTAAATTAGGAGAAACTAACTGATACTCAATAGGATAATTTTTAGAGCCGTATTCTTTCCATAACAGTTTTAATTGCTCTAAATTCTTAGATGATAAATGAATGTTGAAATTGTCATAGAGGGGCAAAACCGGAAATTCTCGGTTAGCTACTGGACGGCATGTTTCTTGATTATGAGCAAAATGATGTTCTTTTATCTTGCCTTTTTTAGCAGTTAGTCCACTCCTACAATAAGGACACTTCAGTAAAGTTTTTCCCTTAGAGACATCATCTATACTTACCAGTGTCCCATCTTTATCTAAACCATATTTCAGCCACATTGGAAAACCTTTAATAAACTTGGTAGATGCTATTAGTTGGCTGCAATAAAAGTTATCAAAAAAAGATAGAGCTAAACAATAGTATTTTTAAGTAATTTGCTTCAAAATTGCTACTTTAACTCCTGAAATTAAAGCGATACCTTATCAAATCAATTGTAATAAACATAATTTTTGCTAACTCCCAAATCCCCACACTTACTAGTACAATTATGCTCTAATCACCTCTCCCATACACTATAAATTACCCAACGCTGCCAAGATTTTTGCGGTTAGACAACAGCGGTAGTGTTAAATTCTCGAATTAATAAAAGTAATTTTCGCTGAACAAATATACAGCATGGTATGATAATATAATTCGAGATATTTTTTAATTGAATACTTTGCAGCTTTAACTAAGGGTGCAACAATAAATTTATACATTAATTTTTACTCATATATTGTAATGAAAAAAATGAGAGCTTTACAGCGGAGTGATTTAACGGCAGAGGAACGCCAATCTCGTCTCCTTAAAGCTTGTAATGAGTACATGCTCGGTAAAATGACTCGCCGTCAGTTTCAAGAGGTTGAGCGCAAGTATGGGACAGATTATGACTTTGTTACATTAGAGTTGGCTAGCAAACATCAGCTCATACCAAGATTATTAAGATTTTTACTGTCTCCTTTTCGCAAAAACGATGAAGTAGGTTAAACCTAATTGTAGAAAAACATATTACCTAGCCGAATGCTTCTATCTTTAGGTAGTTGAAGGTATAGACTGCATTTGGTAAGTACGCACTGTTAGCATTGGTGCAGATAGACGTAGGGCGATCGCGGTGAGTAGGTCTTGAACTGCTCTAGAGTCAAATGCTGATACACAGTCACTGTAAAGACACAGGACGCCTAAACTATTATTTGCATCACCAATAATGGGTATAGCAATTAGCGTTCTATATGACAGGCGGCGACGGTTGCGGTTATCTTGAAGAAAAATATAATCAGGATTGTCTGAGTGCCAGATGCCATTTTTTCTGTATAAATGTACAATGCGGCGCGTCTGATCAATGAAGGTATTTCCGGCAACTCCTCGTTTTTTATGAGAGTCGTTACCTATGTAAAAACGTGCTTTCTCTTTAACTTCATTAGGTGATTCTAATTGGCACAATGTTGTCAAATATTCTGGATCGTTAGGGTCAGGGGCGTAAACAGCAATACCACATCCATCTAGATAATGAAGCAGGTCAAGTGTTCTACTTAAAAACTCATCCAATAGTCGCTTCAGTGCTTCAGTGATATCAGAATTTACATGTAACTTAGGCTGTAATAACAGCAAACTTTCGTCCAGTTTATTAATTTTGGTGGCGATTTGATGTGCTTTGTAATAGTACCGTAGGATAACGATTAAAGAAAAGATCGTAATTAGAAGCACACTCATTGCTACCCACAAACTAACGGTAATGCGTTGACTAAGCAAGGATAGAATATTCAAAAAAATTGCATCAGCGCGATTACCTACAATACCACTGAGAGCAATAATAGATAGAGTGCTTACGGTTAGTTTTGCCCAATCGGGTAGTTTCGATAAATTCAACGCCATAGACGGCAGTCAGTATTGAGAATTTGGGATAAATTCAATGCAGGCTTGAAAGTTAGTAAATTGGCAAAATACAATTCAGTATTAATATAAAAACTATATTAACAACCACCTCTGGTTTTTACATATCCTCACTGATATATCTTTCTCTCACTACTAATTATTTGTTGATGCTGCTGATGATAGTAACTTAAACTAAGTTTAACCTGAAGTTAAACAATTATTTTTAATAGCTAAAAAAAGTGCTATTAACATACTAGGTTTTACTTAAAACTCAGTGCGAATCTGTATGAAATTCACTGAAGTTTGTTAATACTATTTATAGGCGATCGCCACAGGACTCGAAAGTTAAACTGTACCTTTTGTCCGGCGTTGCATAATTGCGGGATGATTTTGGAATCCGCACCAACAATAATCACCGTATCCCCGCGTCCCCGCCGCCCCTAATCCCCCCAACGCCAGGTATCGAATCAGGTTATTATGCTCAGCGATAATACCCCTACTCCGATTGAAATTATTGAAATTGACGTCTGTACCATTCAGTACATTTGTACTATAATAATTCACAAGGATATTAGGGAACAGCATCTACACTCACAAAGACGAACCTCTCATCATCAATTGGGTTGAAGGGGAAAACATACCTCTTTAACCTTTTTTATTACTGACGACTACCTTGATTCTGAAGTTTAGAACAATAGGGCAAGCGAAAAAGCCTGATAGGTCGTCCCAATAAATTTAGGCTATTAGAGTTACCTGTTGATTCACACGGGGTCTGCTAAATCGTTCCCAAGCATTCCCTCCCCGCAAAAAAAGTTCCATCCAGCGCAATGGTTGTCCTGAGTCAGCGCATAACCAACCGGAACTACCGGGAGCAAAGGCCAAAGTTCCTTCAGATACCTTAAAACTGCCATCGGAATATATCGCATCACTGACCACATCTCCGATGCGGATGACAATTTTACTCTCAGGTTCCAAGTTAACTGTATGTGCCGCAATAGTCGTTTTGATGTTACCGTAGCCATCAATCCAGGCGATTCGGTCGGGTGGAACATCTGGAATTTGCTCAGGAAGAAGACTATCTCCCAGAAGGCTGAAATCTTCACGCCCAATCGCAGCCGCAGCTAGAGGAAATACATCACGCGATCGAAACTGCGAACCACCACGAGAAACATTGACAACTCGCAACACCTTAGCATGGTCTTTGATAAACGAGAGGGTATAACCCGCATTCACACCCACTACTTTTACATCATTGGATAACAGGGCATAGGTTAACCCTTCACCCTCATTGTCTCGACGGGCTTGGGGATCATCTTGGCGAGGTGCACAGTTGTGATAAATCAAGCGATCGCTAGGGCCAGGATTCAGTCCTAGTTGAGCAATCCAAAAACCTGTTGCCAGGGTACTAAATGGAGGAACCGAAAGCAAATGAGTCTGGGCATGAGGAAAAGCCATCAGGAGACGTTGTGCAACTTCAGCAAATGCCGGATCTCCTGTACCGTAGTCTGCAATGACGCAGATAAACATTCTACCTCTCCAGGTCAGAGTAGTGATTCCAATTCGGAATTGAGGGAGTGGGTGATGCTCAAACGCCCCCGTGAACCTACCTCATCAGCAGTCTAGATGCGATCGCCTTTATATGCAAGACTTCTGTGCAAAATTATTGTGCTAAAACTCTGCGCGACGGCAGTCGCTACAACGGGGGGCTGCGGGGCCCCCACGTCAGTGGGGTTGGGGGGAAACCCTCCAACGCGCTGCCTCCCCTCTGCGCTTACCTCTGCGACCCTCTGTGTTTCAAATCACTTTTTCTCTCAAAACAAAAAACGCTAGGGAGTGTTACCGTGTTTCCACCCCTAGCGCTTTTTGTTTTACACTTACTCCTCACACACAACTAAAAGATATCACTGCTTTAATTCTATTACAAGTATGCTAAGTCATACTTTATAAATTAAACATAAAATAAGTGTTTTTTGTAAAGATTGTGATTAGTTGTTGTTTGTTATATGTTGTTTGTTCTTTGGAATACTACCAACAAACAACAATCAACTATCATCCCAAAACAAAAAGCGCCAGGGAGTGTTGCCGTGTTTCCACCCCGAGCGCTTTCTGTTTTACACTTGCTCCTCACACACTATTTAAAACTACCATTACTTCAGTCTAATAACAAGTACTTAATATATAAATTTTTTGAATGTAATAACTTCCAAATTAAAAAGCGCTAGGGAGTGTTGCCGTGTTACCACCCCTAGCGCTTTTTGCTTCAAACTTAACTCCTCACACACAACTAAAGACTAACATTAGGCTTTACATAGCCACCACCATATTAGTGACACTTTGGCAAGTGTACTATCTTACTTCTAATGCAAAAAGTGACGTACGCCGGTAAAGACCATTACCAAACCTAGTTCGTTAGCAGCTTTGATAGAATCTTGATCTCGCAAACTTCCACCCGGTTGCACGATCGCAGTAATTCCTGCGGCGGCTGCTGTTTTGACAGAATCATCGAAGGGGAAAAATCCATCACTGGCGAGTATTGCTCCTTTGGCTTTTTCTCCAGCTTGTTCTAGGGCTATTTTCACCGAACCAACGCGATTCATTTGTCCTGCACCCACACCCAAAGTTGTGCGATCGCTACTCACAACTATGGCATTTGATTTAACATGCTTGCATACTTTCCACGCAAACAATAATTCTTCTAATTCATTCACTGTGGGTTGACGTTCAGTCACGACTTGCCATTGACTGGTATCGGCGACAATGTCATCTGCCGCTTGAACAAGAAAACCACCTGCGATCGCCTTGATTGTATCTTTGGGTCCACTGCTTAAATCAGGTAAAACCAATACGCGTACTTTTGACTTAGCAGCGAGAATCGCTTTTGCTTCCTCTTCACATTCTGGTGCAACTACGCATTCTAAAAATGTTTTTGTTAACTCAGTAGCTGTAGCGGCGTCTATGGGACAATTGAGGGCGACAATACCACCAAAGGCAGAAACAGGATCGGCCTTAAAAGCTTTTTGGTAAGCTTCGGCGATCGCATTTCCCACAGCTGTGCCGCAGGGGTTAGTATGTTTAATAATTGTTGCAGCTGGGCGATCGGTGAATTCTGCAATAATTCGGCGTGCTGCTTCTAAATCAACTAAATTATTGTAACTAAGTTCCTTTCCTTGCAGCTTGATGGCAGCAGCCCATCCTGTTGGGGTTGTACTAGTTCGATACCAAGCAGCGCTTTGGTGGGGATTTTCACCATAACGCAAGGATTGCAGTTGGTTGCCAGAAAGAGTGTATTGTTGTGGTAGAGCTTCTGGCTGTTGTGTCCCTAAATAAGATGCGATCGTGCGGTCATAACTAGAAGTATGCAAAAATCCTTTTAACGCGCACTTTTGCCGAAATTCTCGCGAAGTTTCGCCTCCATGTTGGCGTAATTCCTGCAAATACTCGTCATACTGCACGGGTTCGCACAATATCGTGACATGGGCAAAGTTTTTTGATGCTGCCCTTAGCATAGCAGGGCCACCGATATCAATCTGCTCAATTGCCTCAGTTAAGGTAACTCCCTCTTTGGCAATGGTTTCTTCAAAGGGGTAGAGATTCACCACAACTAAATCAATGGGACGAATTTGGTTGTTTTCCAAATCTGTCATATCTTGCGGTATGTCTTGTCGCGCTAAAATACCACCGTGAATCCGGGGATGTAGGGTTTTAACACGACCACCTAATATTTCCGGCGAACCTGTATAATCAGCAACTTTTTTAACTGGTAATCCCGCATCTTTCAAGGCTTGGGCAGTGCCGCCACTACTGATTAATTCAAAATCAAATTCTTCAACTAAGCTACGGGCAAGGTCAATCAATCCAGTTTTATTAGATACACTCATCAGTGCCAAACGCGCCATAATTCCCCAGCTTCCTTCGATCTATAAAATTAAGAGCAGAAGATTATTGTACAAACCACGAAGGCATGTAGACGTAGACGTGCCTTCTTCGGCTTCCCGCAGGGTTGTACGCGAAGAATTGAAAAATGCAAAATTTATTGTCTTGTCATGGCACACTTTGACTAATGACTAATGACTAATGACCAATGACTAATGACTAATGCTTTAGAATTCATTCAGGTTGCCCCAAAAACAGGGCAAGCACCCCAAGGGTTAATTGTCGCTTTGCATGGTTGGGGTGCAAATGCCGAAGATTTAGCATCTTTGGCTCCTTTTTTAGACTTGCCTGATTATCAGTTTCTGTTTCCCAATGCACCTTTTCCTCATCCTTATTCCCCTACGGGGAGGGCATGGTATGACTTGAGTATGGAAAATATGTATGAAGGATTAACAGAAAGTCGGCAATTGCTAATAGATTGGTTGCAAACTTTAGAAAGCAGCACTGGCGTACCACTGTCGCGGACATTTCTGAGTGGCTTTTCTCAAGGAGGGGCGATGACTTTGGATGTAGGATTAAAGTTACCTCTCGCAGGTTTGGTTGTGATGAGTGGTTATTTACATCCGGGTGCAGTAACAGATGTAGAGACACAAAATGCAACGTCTCTACCTCCGGTTTTAATCATGCATGGCAGATACGATCAAGTTGTGCCACTACAAGCAGCAGTACAGGCAAAAGCAACTTTAGAGTCACTAGGAATTGCAGCACAGTACTATGAATTTGACATGGGTCATGAAATTCGACTGCAAATGCTAGAGTTGATTCGGAATTTCGTGGTAAATGCTAGATAATCACAAAGTAGCTTGTAGTCAGACATCGCTTTATCTTAGTTACAATATTTTTACAAATTCCGGTATAAATCCGGAAAAATTTCACGAAATTAATGTCTCCAAATGAGTAATATATATTGGGTGGTTGCGTCGGGCGCAACTCAACCCAGGCTGGATGCCAATGCTGCTAATGGGAGGGGCGAGCATAATGAAAACTTTAAGCATTTCTAAAAAAGAAATTGCTACCATGACTCCACAAGATGTGGAAGATTTAGCGACACGTTTGGAGCAGGATAATTACAGCAATGCTTTTGAAGGATTGAACGATTGGCACATACTACGTGCGATCGCGTTTCAGCGTCCAGAGTTAGTTGAACCATATATCCATCTTTTAGATTTAGAACCCTACGACGAAGCGTAACAATTTAGGTAATGGGTAACGGGGAATAGTTAGTGGTTAGTAGATAGTAGTTAGTGGTAGCTTGGAAAAACAGCTAATAATTAATTGCTTTCTATTCGCTATTCCCTTTGCCCTATTCCTCCAACCCATGTTTAATCCAAAATTAAAAAGGGTTCTTATTGGTGTTGGCGGTGGTATTGCCGCCTATAAAGTTTGTGAAGTTGTTTCTACACTTTTTAAAAATGGTGTAGAAGTGCGAACAATTCTTACTAATTCCGCACAAAAATTTGTCACGCCTCTAACTTTTGCGACTCTATCTCGCTATCCTGCCTATACAGATGAAAATTTTTGGCAGCCAAATTACTCTCGTCCATTACATATAGAATTGGGTGAATGGGCAGATATTTTTGTAATTGCCCCTTTGACAGCTAATACATTAGCAAAATTAGCCTATGGTATGGCTGACAATTTGCTCACAAACACCGTACTAGCTTCCACTTGTCCTGTACTGTTAGCACCAGCAATGAATACTGATATGTGGGAACAACAGGCAGTGCAGCACAATTGGCAAAGTTTATTGATAAATAACCGATTTCATGGCATTCCAACAGCATCGGGATTATTGGCGTGCGATCGCGTCGGTGCTGGAAGGATGGCAGAACCCACAGAAATTTTGGCTTACATTCAATCGCTGTTACACACCGCAGGCAGACTAGATTTGGCAGGAAAGCGAGTGTTAATCAGTGGCGGGGGAACGCGAGAACATTTTGATCCAGTTAGATTTATTGGTAATCCTTCCACGGGGAAAATGGGTTTAGCTTTAGCACAAGCAGCACTACATCGAGGTGCAAGGGTAACGTTGGTACACGGGCCAGCAAATTGGGATGTACCTTTAGGTATGGAAGCTTTTTCCGTTGTTAGTGCCCAACAGATGCACCAAGCGATGTTGCGACATTTACCTGATGCAGATGTGATCGTAATGTCAGCTGCCGTAGCAGATGTGAAACCACAGGAGTATAATTCAGAGAAATTACCGAAGCGATCGCTTCCAGAAGCTTTAGCCTTAGAACCTGTACCGGATATTGTTACAGAACTGGCAGAGCGCAAGCAACCCCATCAGTTGTTAATTGGGTTTGCTGCACAGACAGGAGATATAGTAACCCCAGCGTTAGAGAAACTGTACAGAAAACAATTAGACGCTATTGTTGCTAACCCAGTAGATCAAGTTGATAGCGGTTTTGGTAGTGATAACAATCAAGCGGTACTTTTAGATAAACAAGGGCGTCGGATAGAGATTCCACCTTGTAGTAAACTACAACTCGCTCATTATTTGTTCGATTTTGTTACTGCTTAGTTGTTGATAGTTGGTAAAAGCAAGTCTCAAAAGTATGTTTGGTGTGGTTGCATGCATTAGATCCACCAACAGGGTTTTTATGCCCTCAAAAAGTATTTATGACACAAACTCTTAAGCTCTAGTTGTTGGCTTTAAAAATAGCCACGCCGCAAAAAACGTAGCTGCTGTAAATAGTTGTGTCAGATCCAGTGCAGACAGGTATCCATCCGATAAGGAAGCAATACTTCTGTCTGTAATGCCAAATAGCCAAGACGAAATGCCAAACAGCCAAATCCCATTCTTGAGATTTCCCACAAATTCATTCGTTTCTGAGGGTTGCTGGTTGTTCATGCTTTTGTTGCTCCGTTGGTGAGGAATTCGATGCTTGCAAAGAATCTACTAGGTGCGGTTTTCACTACCAAATGAACTTCTAGCGCGATCTTCCCTCCATTTATAAATTTTTCCTGACAAATATTACACTCTATATAATTATATTAATAATTATATAGCTATATTGAGATAACTGTCTAAAGGTACATATTTGTGCAGTAGCTATTTCACCTTGATTGTTGTAACCACATGTTGGAAGAAGTACTTTTGTGTTGTCATTCTAAACACGAGGCTTGAGAAACTTTGTTACAACAACGACAAAAAACTTTAAAAAAGTACATCAAAGCTTTAATCTATCTAGGGTTTTGATGTTTCTAGGAATTATCTTAATTTCCCAAATTTGGAATGCGATGTCTGCGGCTTCCAATCAAGTCTGTTTGTAGAGGCGATCGCTTTGCTTGTGCGATCAATTAGCCCTCTTGTTAAGAGAGGGTTAATCACCACAGCCACCACAACCACCACAACCACCTCCATCACCTCCTCCGTCACAGCCATCGCCTCCGTCACCACCTAGATTTGAACCACCTCCACCTGTATAACCTCCTCCTGTTGAGGAGAATCTACCTACAAAAAATATCAGGGCGAAGATTAACCAAATTAGAATCCGCAATCCCAGGAAGAGCAAAACTATACCTGAGAGTAAGACAGTTACATAGATCAATGTTTTGATCAAAGAGTTAGAATTATCATTCTCACGACTTAAAAGCCATAGAAGATATACACCCACACACAGGCATAAGACCACAAGATAACTAATTGGTTTGTGTCGAGAAAGTCCGATGATAATCCTGGCAATTCCTAGAGAGTATAGGCAAAAAATCGAGAGCATTGTTAACCAGGTTGCAATGCTTTCTTGCAAAAATACTTTATTTCCTTGCAAAAATTCTTCCCAAGATGGTGTATTGTCTAGCCCTCTCATTCCAGAAGGGCGAGTCAAAGGTTTAGTCTGTTTCCAACCAAGGATAGCAAAATCAAATAGAAAACTGGCGATCGCAGATAGAATATAGAACCCGATAAAGTCCTTTGCTGGTAGATTCAAGATTCCTGTGGCGAGATTAATCGTCCCTAAACTAAATAAAACAAACGTTAGGATGGCAAATAATACCAAAGCAGTCCGAGAATCGTTTTTGAATCGTTGTAATAATAAGCCGAGAATACCTATAAACAAAAGCCCAATACATCCAACTAACAGGTAAAAATTGAAAAACTCAGATAATGAACGGTTAATTGGATTTGGAAAGCTTGCGAGTGCGGGAACATCCGAAGTGATAATACTCAGGGATACAAGCAGCGATAGCATCCAGACAGCAGCCTGAGTGAAACGAAACTCGATTAAAAAACTAAAATCCGGCTTTGGGATTATCCAATTGTGCTGTGTATTGATGCGAACAAAATGAATATCTCTACCAAAACGGATATGAGGGGGAGACCAAATATCAGGTGGTGGTAGCTGTTGGAAAAAATGTTCATAACTTTCCAATGTTTTACCGTACCAGTCATTAAACTTAGACCTTTCCTGTTGTCCGCCTTTTGTAGGATTGTGATGTAAAGGCTTTTGAAGAGTTTGAGAACAGAAATCTTCCCAATAGGATTGGGTATAAATAAGGTGTAAGTGCCAGACTTGATCGACTTGCTCCGAAGGGGTAACTAGATGACCAGCAACAATAGCTAAAAATGCAAATTTCTTGTATTCATCAATCACTCTTTGAGCATATTCAATTGTCCAATTATTATCCCTGGCAAGGCGTTTACTGAAAGATAATTTTGCATCAATGCGATCTAAGCAGAACTGCTGAATACGCTGATAGAGTTCCAATTGCTGAGTATTCATACATAAATCTCTGATAGTTTGCGATCAAGCTTCTAAAACATTCTTAAGACAAATGAAAAAAACTGGAGATTAAGACGTTCTCGACATAATTGAGGTATTGACTGTTGAGTTCTTGTTTTTCGACCTGTTCTAGATGATGCATTGATGCTGTCGACGATTTTCAGGCCATAAAGCAATTTTATTTTTGTAACCCTTAGTAAAGCTTCCAGACATTACATGGCGGCTGATGTCACGCTCGCTAACACTGTTGGCGAAACATTACTTAATAATAAAAGTATCATCAATCAAAGGCTTTCAGCTATTCGTTTTAGTTCTGCAATCAATCGATTAAGGACTTTTTGAACTGTTTTATATCCTGAAGCTTGTCGCCCCAACTTCAATTCCAATAAAATTCTATTGCGTATCGCCTCAAAGTCTACTACTTCTTGGACAAGGGTGACGACAGTCTTCGACACTAGTGCCGAATTTACTTTTTGGAGATTCTGTATTTGGATTTTAAGCTTGGGAATAATCCAAAATTGATGGCGATCAAGCCATTGATATGAGATTTTTTCGCTTCTAAGTTGGGGAGAATGCCAGATATCTGGTGGTGGTGTACCGAAATATTTCTGATAGATTTCTAGAGTTTGTAGATAATAGTAGCGATATTTTAAACCTTCTTGTTTTCCGCCTAAGCTAGGAGAATGATGGAGAGCTTTGTTGAGAATTTGGCCACAAAATTCATCCCAATAAGAGTGGGTATAAAGTAAGTGCAAATGCCAGACGCGATCGACGGGAGTAGATGGCGAGACAACATGGTCAGCAATCATCGCTATAAACACAAATTTTTTGTATTCTTGAATCACTCTATAGGTGTATATCCCCGTCCATTGATATTCCCAAGCTAATTTATCAGAAAAAGGGAAAATAGCCGAAGGCGAATCTAATTCAAAGTCGCAAATCCGTTTGTACAAATCTGCTTCTGTAGAGGTCATTTTTTTTGTATTCATTGTTAACATCCTCCACAAGTTTGTTCGGGTAGTACTTTCGGTGTCGGATAAATTACTTGTAGTTCTAAACCAAAAAAATCACTTAATTCTTTACCTAACCACCACAACTCTGCTGGGGATAGTTTCTGATTGCCAATAGGATATTCAATATGACCTGCATGGATTGATAAATTAGGATTAACTTTTACTTCACCTCTTCTTATTTCCTTTCCAGTTTCATCAAAATATTTATCGAAAGTGTAGCCAGGATTATAGACTAAAAGATTTATGTTTTTAAAAAAAGAATAGCGTTCGCTCCATTCTATATTGCTTGGTTTACCATAATAGCTACCTACTTTAATTTCTCTATCTCGTTCAATAGATATCACTCGATAATACTTATCTTTCATCTGATAGGAAGCCTTCCGAAGTAAATAAAACACTGACAATAAAAATCCAGTAAAAAAAAGCAATAATATCCAATAATTCATAAATAACGGCAAGAAAACAGGACTAAATATAATTAATAAAAAAATAGATGAGCAACCCAGACAGCCAGGAATATTAAGGGGATAATTTTCTTCGTATACTATTTCTAATTTATGGCGATCGCGGTAGAGTTTTACTTGACTATTAGCAGGTCGAAGATGAAGATAATCGCCCGAGGTTCCATCTTTTGAGGTAAGAGCAGTTTTAGCTAATTTAGCTGACTCAAACCGTTGATCTGGATAGGGATAAGTTATTTTTTCTAGCCATCTAGAAAACTGGTTACTAAGGTCATTATTACTGAATTTAACCCTTCCATTAACTTGGGTAAGTTCAGCAGGATGTACTCCTGTAATCAGATAAATTAAAGTCATTCCCAAACTATATAAATCTGAAGCTGTAGTTGTTTGTCCACTAAATTGCTCCAAGGGAATATAACCATAACTACCGACGATAGTAATCGTCCCATTATCTTTACTTGCTACTGTTTGTACTGAACCAAAGTCCACTAAATAGACATCGCCAATACTATGACCAGAACGATTAGAAATTAGAATATTACTGGGTTTAATATCGCGATGAATTACTGGAGGAATTTGCTCGTGGAGATAGGCTAAAATTTCCAACAGTTTTTCGGCTAATTCGATTAACTCTACTCCAGAAAATTTACGCCCCTCTTGCATCGTACTTTCTAGAGACGGAGCATCAATATAAGTTTGAACTAGGGCAAAGCCTTGAATATTCTCCTCGTCAACTTCAAAATAATTTAGGTATTTAGGAATAGCGGGATGGTCGAGATTTTTTAGCGTGTTGGCTTCTCGTTCAAATAACTTAAGATTGTCCCACTGGAAAAAACTATCGAATTGTAAAATCTTGATGATGACTAAATCTTGAGAATAAGTATCTTGTGCTAAAAATGTTTTGCGTCCAGCTTTATGACTCAATTCTCGCTCAATTCGATAGCGATTAATCAAGATAATGTGATATGTATCGTTATTCTGCATATTAATTACCCGCTTTAGTAGGGGACAACGTAAGTATTTATGCTTTGACCGATCTGGGGTTCAGAAACTGGGAAAACAGTGCTATCGGTGCTTGAACTCAGAATATCTGTACCAAACTTTTAGCCTAAAACATAGATTATCCGGGTCGTAATATAGAAGTAAAACCAAAAATTGTAGAGATGACTCAGGGCGACAGTGGAGTAAGAGATATCGCTCGTGTATTAAATGTCAGCTCTTCAACAGTGATTGCCAAACTTATTTCTCTCACTTAAGCGTGCATCTAATTTAGGATTGAGATAGAGTGAGAGAATTATGCAGTTCTGTTATAGCTAGCTATTCAATTTTTACAAATTTACCGGATTGAATTTGGATTAAAGCGTCAGTACGCTTTGGCTGAAACATGAATTTGCGTTCGCCTACGTTTTTATCGAAGTTAAATTCTCCAGTCACACCCTTAACCTTAAAATTCGGATTTCTGAGGATATTGTCTAATTCCTGACGATTAGGCTGTGGTTGTTTCAGTAGTTGTTCTAAACCTGTTACAATCGCTTTTGTTGCATCTTTAGCCAACGGACTTCGCCAAGTGTTTAGTTCTGTCTTCCAAAGTTCCCGAAACGAATTCTTTTCTCTCTCATCAGGGTAGTAGGGAACTGATAATGTTAAACCTTCTACAGATCTTCCTCCTAACTTAATCGTTTGTTCGGTATACAACGTTGGACTGCCAAACAGCTTCATCGGTGACTGATTTTCTTGCAACGCCTTGAATATTCCTATCGCCTTTGGCAAGTTATTGACATAGGGTGCGATCATCAAGCTGTTCACATTATTTTTTCTAATTACCTCAACGATAGTATTAGGATTGAAATTTGACTCAGAAAGGTCACAGGATAGCTCGATATTATGTCCTTTATATGCTGAAACAACGTACTTAAATTGTGTTCTAAAATCTTCCTGATCGGGGGACACATCTGTATCTACACAAACAGCAACTTTGGGGTTAGAAATTGCTCTACCAAGACCGTTAGATAATTGTGCGGCGAAAAAAGTAATTTGGGGAACCATGCGAAAAATATACGATGATTCTTGCAAGTTGTTAGCAAAGCTTGTTGGGGAAACCATGACTAACTTCCCTTGCTTATAAATTGGGGCAGCTGCAATAGAGGCATTACTCGAATTATGTCCGACAACTGCCTGAAGAGTGGTATCTTTGACAAACTTACGAGCAACTTCTTCAGCTCGCGTACTGTCGTTATTATCATTAGCAATTACCACCTGTAACGACTTGCCATTAATCCCAATGTCACGATTAATCTCGTCTTGAACTTCCGCAACACCACGCAAAATCTCTTCTGCTATGGTTTGATTCCCGCCAAAGGGTACGCTGACGGCAATTTTAATTGTTTCTTTGTTATTAGCTACTTTGGCATTATTTAAATAAATGCGTGCCTCTGGATCGTTAGGATTTTTTTGAAGAGATGCTTTAAAGTTTGTAATGGCAACTGAGTAGTTTTTATCCTTAAAAGCTTTCACGCCTGCTTGTTTCTCAGGGGTGCTATTTTGGCTCAAAATTTCTTCCCCTAAGCTAATTCCTGGTGCCAGGGTAGAATCTTTACTCAAATCGATAATTTTATAGATTACAAAAGCAAGAGTGATTAGCGCGATCGCACCTATACCCCACCAAGTATATTTCTTGATTTTCTGTTTTGTTTTTGAATTTGTCGATGAATTTTCTACTAATTCCGATAACAATTCTTTTCGTGGATATAATAGTGGTGATTCTTCGGGATTTTGAAAAATTACGGGTAACCAAGACGCATTAGGAGACTGATTTTCTATTAACCTTAACTGATCGCGAGCTTCGCCCACAGCTTCATGTAAAGAAGCACCTTCAGCAAAGCTCGTGAGAAAATAATCTAAAAACTTTTGCGCCACTTCATCATGGATTGGCTCTCGCATCACGATAATATGAGGAATCTGCAAATTTTCCAATTGTCGTGCTAAACCTAATCCATCACAGGAGTTAAAAATCGCCAGTTTTAATCCATGTTTTACAGCTGTTCTTAAAGCAGTCTTTAGCTGCTGGGGTGATAAATATTCTTGCTCATTAATCCAAATTCGGGCATCAGTTCCTCCTGGTTCAGTGGAACTATGTCCTGCAAAAAAGACTACATCCCAATGTATATTTTTAAGTTGTTCTCTGACTTCTTCTGAACGAGGCTTTTTTAGTAGGGTTAATTTCGCTGTAGATAACCTTTTCTGAAGAATATTCCAATCGGTTTTAATATCAATATTCTCATCGTTTCCCAAAATCACGAGAATTTTCACAGGTAGCCTCAGCGAGCCTTTTTCGGGTGCTTTTCTAGTGCTTAAAGCAACTTCAGAATCGCCATACCATTTTCCTAGTAAACGCCATAGTTTCCAAGGTAGCTTCTGTAATTCTAGGTTGTTAGTCTGCACGATGAATCTTACAGTCTCATCACTTCTCACCGTATGTAATAATGTCTCTTTGATATCCTCTAATGAGGAATGGTCTAACCAATCATTGAAATCTTTTTCTAAATTAAGAGCAGCAGTTTTTGCCTGATCTCCGCTGTTTCCACTAGAGTAGTTTGAATTGGTTTGCGGTGGAACCTGAATCTGGCGTAAGCTATTTTCCGGATTGACTTGATTATTTACAGAGTTGCTCCTACCCCACCAACGGCAATTTGCATCTTCACCCCAAGCATAGTAAGCTTGTTGCCATTCGGTGTAGCGGGCTGGAACATTTGGTGCCCCGACAAGAAACCCGGTGACTTCTGGAACACAGAGTTTACCCGTATCCCGAATTTCTAGGTTAACGGGAAAACCTTGCTCAAAATTACCTGCCTCAATCCTAAAGATAACTAGCTTGCTCATTTGTTTTATCTTTATGGCGGATACTAGAGTCCTGAATTTATCAAACAACAAATTGTTCGGTAGTACTAATATTTTCTAAACTAAGTCGAACGTTGAAGCGATCGCCTAAATCAGCACTAAAGTATAAAGAAATGTAATCATCTTGCGGTTCGCTTCTGGCCACAGCTTCCAAACCTGGAATGGGAGTGCCATTTTCATACAGTCCAGTTAATTGTAAACCTGGCGGTAATTTCGTACGTGAAACGAAGCTATCCCGCAGGGAATCACACATTGGATAAGCTCGCAACAACACGGCAACTTCACCATTAAGTTTACGTAAAACTGCAACCATCAAAGCGATAGGATGTCCCATCATTTGGACACCTAAATCCATCACCCTTCTGATCGCACTCCCTTGATAATTTGGAGCAATTGTCCATAAATATTCAGCCGCTTTCCATCGAATGCTTTCATCAGTCGTATTCTGCAATAGATGAACCAATGCATCTCGTTCTTCAATATTAGAAGGGAAAGTTATCTCACTTTGACTGTTGTACAATTGTTTCACGGCTCGTCTAATCTTTTCTGGTGTTTCTAGTTCAATTCCTCTCACTCGTTGCGCTCGAAATGCTGGTGCTAAACTATTAGATTTGAATAACTCTTCAAATGTTTGCCAACCTGCTTGTGTAACGCCATCTAACCACCGACTCAAATTCCATATTGGGGGTGAAACTGGTTGCACCCGTTGTGTATATAATTTCTGTAACCAAAGACTTTCATTTAATAATGCGCCCCACTTTTCAAACTTTACCTTCAGGCGGGGAGAATAAAGCGAAGGTTTGCTCAGTTCCTCTATTAATTTTTCTGCTTCAGTATCTGATAATTTAGGTAAAGGCGTTATTTCGCCTTTTTCATTTGGACAAAATTTAGACGCTATTCCCAGGTTCTCTAAGTTAGGAATTACCCAATCTCCCTCAACATAATAGAGGCGATAAATTGGTTCATAATCTGCTTTAGCTTTCAATCTACACCGAGAAATAAAACCCCAAAAATGGAGATATTGCTCTTGTAAATCTACCCTTATAGGTAAATAGTAATCCGCTGTCCAATCGGGAATATCGACCCATTCTTGAGGAACAGCAAAATCTGCAATATCAATGGTATCATTGGGAATCAGTACCAGCCTTTTGCTACCGAAATTAATCCCGCATCCATTGACGAATTCCCAAATCTTGGGCAAATCTTTTTCATTGGGAAATACACTCAGGGAAGTTTCTAACCCTAATTTCTCCTGCATCCACTTCAAAAAGGCATTCAGACATAGGCGATTGAGATAAGCATTATTGAATCCTGTTTCATTAGAGTAATGTTGAGAAACTGGTTTAGCTAGCTCCAAATCGCTGTCTGACAATTCTAACCACATATGCTCGGAATAAATCTGGCTTAAGGTTTGGATAATTAACTTCATTGCTTTGTCTCTTGTTTACTGTAAATAACATTTCAGAATCATTTCTAACCGGGTTTCAGTCAGGGCAGTTATTCTCTTTTCTGCTGCACTTTGAAGCTGAAACTGAAGTTGAATTTCATTCTGAATTTGCGCAATCATACTGTTGTATAACCATTGCCTTATCACTTGCAACAAATCCTTTACTTCTGTTTCACTTTTCTGAACTTTATCGGCAATTTCTGATGGTTTCAATCTCACAATATAAAAGAATTTTAATATTTCTCGGCTCTGCCTTCCCAAAAACTGAATTGTTCTTTCAAAAAAGCTATCGATTTGATCAGAATAGTATTGACATAACACAGCTTCAATTTCATTCAACCCTTCAGAACTTGGTTCAAGGTTTGCCCAATTCCAAATTTCTGTCAAGATGTAATTGTTTAGCCGCTGAAGAAGGCGACAGATTTGGTATTGTGCTTGACTTCTCAATTCCTTACCAATTTGAGCTTGTTTCAGTTCTAAACCATATCGAAGAAAAAGTATTTGCTTATCTTGAGTTTCTTTCAATTCTTCCAGTAGATGAGAGAGAAAATTTCGGAATTCAGCTACTATTTGATTTCTTGACTCATCTACTCTTGTTTGATAGGGTATATCGTCTATTAAAGATACGTCTCCATCTGATTGTGAATGTAATAACGTATCGAGAGAATCAAGAGGAGGGTCTAAAAATTGTCGAATTGCTTTGCCAATATTTTCTAACCAGATTTTAATCTCTTCGACCTGATTATTTTGTTTCTCAATTTCAGGTAACTTTAGTGTTACCTGAACTTCGCCATAAAGTTTGGCAATTTCCTGAAAATGTTCTGGTTGAAATTTGTTGACTCCTAAATGAATTGAATTTCTGATTTCTTGGAAACACTGCCAAACCAGCAGATATTGAGATAATTCTGCTGGGCTGTAACCTGAGTGATACAATGCTTCTTTAACTCGTTTTCGGCTAGAGCGTGCAGCTAAACCTAAGTCGGTTTGGCCAAGTGTATCTAATCCTGTAAAGTCTCGCAATTTGGGAATGAGAAGATGCTTGATTTTAGTATCAGAAAAACTTTTTAAAGTCGGATACCAATATTCAATTTGAGAGCGTTGAGTGTCAAATTTTTCAAAAAATTCTCCAGGATGAATCGCTACTTCAACTCCCATTTGGATTAAATCTCGCAAGCAACTATAACCTAAATGAGCGAGGCGTCGAGCGACTTTTTCACAACGTCTTACTAGAAAAGCAATCCAATGGTATCGGAGTAGTTCATACTCTGGATGCTGCTGTAACTCCTCAAATAAATAGCGAGCTATTCTGGCTTCCAGTATTTTTTCATTGCATTGTGCTTCATGTTCTATTTTTTGACGCAACCCGTTAATCCGTAAGCGTAACCGTGGTTCAATTCGCCAGATAATGCGATGTTCCTCTATGCTGTCGGGTAAGCTATAAAAGCATTCCAATGGCATGACTTTAACCTTAGCAACTCCCTTAAACGCTCTAGACTCGCTACAAAGGTTTGACTCCCTGTAATTTGGTCTACTGCTTTATGATTGAGATTAGGTCAAAAATTTATGCAATTGAAGACGCTCCAGAGGGGCAACTTCAATTGCCTGAAACACATGCCTGGAAATAATTTCAGCCTTACTACTCAGATGCTGATTGTGAGCTTCGCAGCGAGGTGTGCGATCGCATAACTGGGCTACGTAATTGCAGCAATTTGGAATAAGCAGCGATTAGCGTTTTAAAACACTTGGGTGAGGTGAAATGCCCCTATTTAAAGCTGTTGGAAGACAAAGCGCATTTTTCTTAGATGGCCACAAAATAATGATGGATAGGTAACGGAATCAATATTCTGTTACTAGTTTTCTAATACGAGGTGCGATCGCCCCTATCTTAATTTTCTCGTACCGTTTTGTTCTTTCCACTTCGGAAGCAAAGTTCGCTTTTCCTGTTCCCTATCCGGGAGTAACAGACCCCTACGGGAGCGCTTGTGCGAGGAGCGATCGCGGACTTCGCCCAAACTATGAAAGAACACTGCTCTCGATAAAGAATGTTTCAATTCCCCCTTATTCAGTTCTGCCGTCGTTCTACACCGCAGTTTTGGACTTTGCATCCACTCATATGATACTTAATCTGACAGCGTGATAGTGATTGAAACAGAGACAGTAAATGCTTTTATTAAAGTCTGTCAGAAAAATAGTCAATTGTTTTACATTGGTTAATTAAAGCAATATGTAGACAGCTTTTAAGGCTAAAAACAATAAATATTACCACTGCTAAATCTCGGGCCGATCGTGGTAATTTTTATTACTTTGTTAGCCCTAAACGAGTGGAAATTTGGTGAGACAGTATGCCAGTACGTTCAGATAATTTTTTGATTTCAAAGCAATTACACAATTGAAGTTGACAGCATCTTAAAAAAAGCAAACAATAATATTTTCAGGGATATTTACCTCTTTTGATAGATGAGTTCGCATTTGATAAATTTTGTGCAAAAATAGCTATCTTTATATCAGAAAATTTTTATCAAAACTTATGCATTCTTAATTTTTTTATAAATAAAAATCCTTTATGATTATTTGTAGTCTCAATTACATTTAGCAAACTTCAAAGATTCGGCGAAGAAAATCTCTGCTTTCACTCAGTTTTGATTAGCAAGGAGATCATCGTGGAATGTCTGGCTTATACGGAAATGGCTCTTGCCTATACAGAGCCAAATCCAGATGAAATTCGTCTGCCCGAGATTAAATTCAATTCTAATTGGCACCAACATTTCAAATCTGCTGGGTTAATTTTCGCTAGTATTAGCATTTTGTTAGCAACTCTGGCTCCTATCAAAGAAGTTTCAGCATACTATAGCCATCCAGGTAAATATTATGTAAGAACAAACGGTGGTTGTCTGCATGTCCGCACTGGACCAGGTACTCACTATAGATCTGTTGCGTGTTACCCAAATGGCTCTCGACTGCGGGTCGTAGGATACAGGCATGGGTTTGCTCGTTTATCTAATGGTTGTTACGTTGCTGCCCAATGGATTAGACCCAAACGTGTTAAAGACTGTATCCATTGTTATGGATATAGAAGAGTTAAGCATTATTACGGCCATAGAAGAGTTAAGCATTATTATTCACGTTCACGTATTCTCACAATCGGCTCTCGAGGATCGGCGGTGATACGAGTTCAAAGAGCTTTAGGAGTAAGAGCTACTGGATACTACGGTTACGCCACTGCAAACGCAGTCCGACACTTCCAAGCAAATAGTGGCTTAATTGTAGATGGAGTAGTTGGACCTCAAACACGAAGGGCATTAGGAATATACGCTGGAACATACTATTAAGAAGATTTCAGCAATAAGCTTGTTTTCAAAGCATCTGATGGTTTTATCTGAGAAATTGATTAGCGTTACTATACCTTTCATGGACTGAACTGAAAGGTTTTTTTATGTCTACATACAAGTCTGCGCTCATACGAAATCTGCTCCCTATGACCCATTACCTAAATTTGTAGAGACGTAGCATGCTACGTCTCTAATCTGAGTTACTAGACTTTTTGATTTCGGCTAAAAAAGCCCCAAATAATTTTGCACAATTTGTAAAATTCGCTCTGCCGCATGACCATCTCCAAAAGGATTGATGGCATTTGCCATTGCTTCATACGCAGCTGGGTTAGCTAGCAACTCAGCTGCGTTAGCAACTATTGTTTCTGGTTGAGTTCCTACAAGTTTAGCTGTACCAGCCGTAACAGCCTCTGGTCTTTCTGTCGTTTCTCGCAGAACTAAGACTGGTTTGCCAAGACTAGGTGCTTCTTCCTGCAAACCGCCAGAATCGGTGAGGAGGAGATGCGATCGCATAATAGCCCCCACTAGTTCCGCATAATCTAAAGGTTCTGTTAAAAAAATCCGGGGATGATTCCCCAACATTGCCTGCAACGGTTCTCGTACCGTCGGATTGCGGTGTAACGGCAACAGCAAAGCTGTATCAGGAAACTTATCTAATATCTGTAAAAATCCTTGGGCGATTCCTTGCAGTGGTTCTCCCCAATTCTCGCGTCGATGCACGGTTGCCAACAAGACACGATATTGACTCCATTCCAGCCCAGGAATATCACAGGCAGGTTCAGTTGCTGCAACATTCAACAGTGCATCAATCACCGTGTTACCTGTCAGGTGAATTTCACCTAAAACACCGGAATGATGAAGATTTTTTACAGCCAAGGGCGTTGGCGCAAAGTGTAACTGAGTCAGTTGCGAAATCAGTCGTCGATTGGCTTCTTCTGGGTAAGGATTAAATAAGTAATCAGTTCTTAAGCCAGCTTCTACATGTCCTACAGAAATTTTGTGGTAAAAGGCTGCCAAAGTTGCTGCAAATGCTGTGGTAGTATCTCCCTGCACCAAAATTAAATCTGGCTTGTTTTCTTGGAATAATCCTTCTAATCCTTGCAAACTGCGGCAAGTAATATCAGTCAAAGATTGCTGCGGCTGCATAATTTCCAGATCGCGATCCGCCTTGAGGTTGAAAAGCCGCATCACTTGCTCAACCATTTCGCGATGCTGTCCGGTTAAAATTACTTGTGTCTGGAAGCTTAGAGAATTTTGGAAAGCTTGAATTACCGGTGCTAGTTTTATCGCTTCCGGGCGAGTGCCTAAGATAATGTAAACTCGTTTGTCATTAGTCATTAGTCATTAGTCATTAGTCATTAGTTAATGGTCAATAGTTAATGGTCAATGGTAAATAGTCAATACCCATAAAGGACAAATGACAAATGACAGATGACAAAAAAGCATGAAAAAACCCGGCATAACCGGGCAGGATGCACTGTTTGTCGAATTTAGCAGTTTAGTTATAGTTTGATATCACAGGTTAGTGGGCAAGCAGCATAGACAGTCTTTTGCATTTCTTCTGTTTCTCCATGCAACCAGCTTAACCATTTAACTTCTTTAGGGTGAATACCTTTAGCAGTTAGTACACCTGCACCAACAACAACTGCCAAAACATTAAACAGAATTAAACCCCCTGCCACAAGCAAAACAGCACTAACTGGCATAACCGATTGCAAAACAATCGACAACAGACATCCAACCGTAGCCATCAAAACAACTAAAGGAAAACCGACAACCAGCAAGCATACTGCCAATGTAAAAGTCCATATCAAAAAGCTTTTAACCATTAACAAGGAATCGGTCTTGCCTAAATCGGACGTGTGTGAAAAAGCCATAACTTTTCTCCCAAATACACAAATTAAAGATTGGAATTCAGAAGCATCTCGTTGGTGTTGATAACCAAAGGGATCAACAATTAGTGAAGTTCAGTATATAAAAACCAATTGAGAAGATGAGCATTTATTTAATAAAATTTACAGTTAAGCTTTTCTAATGATGGATGAAGGCTAACTGGGCATTTTGACAGAAAACTAGTTTTTGCCATCTATCTTTAGGCATATAAGCTACAGGTTACTACCTCATTAGATAGATATAAAGACTATGATTCTGGTAATTTTAACATTTCTTATAAAAATCAAAGATAATTCTCATAATTTAAATTTGACTAAAGAAATTATCTAGTGTTATTTGCCAATAAGAAGGTTGGAGGCAGAAGTTGAAAAGCTTATTTTCTAAGCTTTTTGTTTTTTTTGAATAGTCGCATTTTTTCTGTTGTGATGTACTAGCGTGAATTGCTAGAAAATTTTCTCATTTCAGTTCGCAAGGTATTGAAGTATTAAATTATACTCTTATAAAGAGTATAATCACTGGGGATATTTTATAAGTATGGTGTGTTAAACATTAATTAATGCTCTATTCAAATCAATCTATTTAACTAATAGACCATTTAAATTCAGAAAAAATGATACAAGCAGGGGTGATGAAATTGAACTGTCCGTAACAAGTTATTCGCGTTATCTAGTTTGCTAGCAAGTCAACCTGCAACTATAGCGATCGCAGACAATGGCATCTGCCAAAGGTCAAGCACCATTCAATCAGCCATCAGTTACCAGTATTCACTGATAACTATTCAACATTCTGCCTGTCAATTAAAAACCGATTTTTAGTATCAGCAAAGCGCTTCTCCCCTAGCAAGGAGATTAGTCAACGTGCAATCATCTTGAAGATAATATGTCAGAATCACAAAATCCATTAAATTCGACCCCAACTGTAGACCGTGGTGTCCCTCCACTTCCTCCACCACCACCAACGATTAGCACGCAGCGCCAATCTACACAAACTTTGGTAATAGACCGCAGCCGTAGCGCTCACCCTGCAGCACCACCCCCACCACCGGCTTCCACCCCTGCTTCTGCTCATCGTCCGGGGACTCCGCCACCTATCCCCAGTCCCGCGCGTGCCAAAAGCAACAGTTTACACCCTACTTTAGACCAATTAGTAAGGGAAGCTTATGATAAAGGCATATCCGACATTCACTTAGGCGTAGGCGAACCGCCGCGCTTCCGCAACCGTGGAGAAATTCAAACCACAGATTATCCAGAAACAGATAAAGAGACTTTCATGAGTTGGTTGCGGGAGGTGCTGACGGAGGCAGAAATTCACCGTTTTGAAGAACATCTAGAATTTGACGGTGCAACTCAATACGAATTTGCTCGCGTGCGGATCAACATTTTTGACTCTCTCAAAGGCTACGCAATGGTAATGCGGTTGATTCCGCTCAAAATCTTAACTATCGATCAGTTGCGCTTACCCCCAGTTTTTAGGGATATTTGCCATTACCACAAAGGTTTGATTTTAGTGACGGGCCCCACTGGTTCTGGTAAATCCACCACAATGGCAGCGATGATTGACTACATCAATAAAGAGATGCCCAAGCATATCATCACCATTGAAGACCCGATTGAATTTGTACACAGAAGTCAAAAGTCCTTGATCAAACAACGGGAAGTGGGAATGCACACCCGGAAATTTGACAATGCCTTGAAAGCAGCTTTGCGGGAAGATCCAGATTTAATTCTGGTGGGGGAAATGCGAGATAAAGAAACTGTGAACACAGCCCTCAAAGCTGCTCAAACAGGTCACTTGGTAATGGGAACCTTGCATACCAACAGCGCTGTGAAAACGATTGAGCGTATCCTCAATCTCTATTCAGGCGACGAACAGGATGCAATGCGGGTGGCACTTTCTGAATCTTTAGTGGCCGTGATCGCCCAAGGTTTGTGTCGCACGACGGATGGCAAGCGTGCTGCTTTCCACGATATTTTAATCAATACTGATGCAGTCAAAGACTGGATCAAAGACGGTAAGTACGATGAAATTACCGAGTTAATGAAACAAGCCGGTTTTGATGGCATGATTACTATGAACCAGTCTCTGTTCAACCTCTACCAAGAAGGTCGCATCACTGAAGAAACTGCCTTGGAGATGTCACCAACTCCTAACGAAATAGCCCAGATGCTTCGAGGTCGAGTGTAAGAATTAGGGACTAGGGAATAGGCGAAAATTATGAATGATGAATGTTGAATGATGAAAATTTCATAATTCATAATTCATAATTCATAATTCATATTAGTTCTGCGATTACCTTGACTCTAGACAAACTAACCTTACCCCAGTTGTTCAAAGGCATTGCACTGTTTACGCCCGGAGGAGATTTAATTTACTGCATCGACCCTCATAAACAAGGTCGATGGCACTTGCATTTGTGCGCGACTTTGCAAGAGATCCTAGACTTACCAGAACCGCCACATTTTTTAGTACCTTGCTACACGGCGACTATTGACCACTGGTTAGATCCGCGCACCCAACAAATACGAACTTTTGCCGAAGCTTATCCAGCTGTGATGCGACATCAAGCTGTGCTAAATGCGATTTTTGGTACAGGTGAACTGGTCTGGCAAAGCGCACCTTGGCAGGAGGGATTATGCGATCGCATGGTGTTGACAAGCTATCGTTCTTTGTTCCCGCAACTTTGGGAAGACCATGACTTGATTGTGCGTTTAGATCCTTTTGAAGCAGTGCCGTACTATCAAGAATCAGCAACACTACAAGTACAACCAAATACACAAGGCTATGTCCTCCGTCTGTTTGTTGCTGGGCATAGTCCCGGCATTGAACGCATTCTTCAGAATCTCCACGAACTTTTAGAACGATTTCTGGGTCAACCGTATACACTCAAAGTTATTGATGTTGTCACTCATCCAGAACAAGCAGAAGTGAATCAGGTGACAGCAACTCCCACTCTTGTAAAGGTTTGGCCTGTACCGATTCGGCGCATTGTTGGTGACTTGGATAATGTAGATAAAATTTTGCAGATGTTAGGGGCTAAAGAAAAATATTAAGCTCATCCCCCGACTAAAGTGTTAAGGGATGAGATTTATAGGCGTTGCTGAATCAAAATATGAATTTACAATTCATATCAAGTCCGGCTAATTCATGTTCATTAAAAACCCTCACCCCGTCCTGTCGGACACCCATCTCCCAAGTTGGGAGAGGGGCAGTTCTTGTGAGGGCAGATACGATAACTAATCAAACGGATTTGATATTACGGATGTGTAGAGACGTAGCATTGCTACGTCTCTACTACAGAAACGTATACAAACATAATTCATAACCAAATTCAGCAACGCCGATTAAAAAATAGGAGAGGCAAGTAGTTCAACAAAGGTGCGTCTTCCCAGTGAAAAACAGCTATTTAGCGTTTTCAGGCAATGCTGATGGATATACACCCTTGACAATAAGTACGGGTTTGTTGTTGTATTCTTTTTCTATCTGACTTCGCAGTTGTTGATCCCAGCCCAAATTGAATTCTCTCTCAATGTCAGCGATCGCAAGTTCGCGAAGTGTACCAGTAGCAACAATCCTACCGCCTTCTTTAATTAGTCCTGTGTTCTTAAGTGGACTTGTTACTAGGACTAACAAGTTGTCAGTGCCAAAGAGTGCATCGTTCTCAAGGGTAAATGCTTGAGGACTGTAAATAGTAGCAACTTCAGCAGGTACGGCAATGACCTTGTTGTAATATGTTTGCGGTTGTTCGGCGATTTCACCTGGCGTTGGCGCTAGCGCAATGGATTGGGCGATAATCGCTGGTCTACCTTCATACTCTCGATATAAATCTTGGTTCCCTAAATCCAAGCCGTATTCTTGCTTAATAGTATTGGCATTAAACTTAGCAACCGTACCCGTGATTTGCAATTGTGCATCTTGAGGTTCAGGCAGGTTAATAGGGTCGCCTGAAGCATTCACAACTAAAATTCTTTCACCACCGAAAACCTCTGAGTCAGAAATTGTGAATGCATTATCATTAAGCCTTTGAACGGGTTCGCTTCTGACAGTTACGGGCTTACCGATCAAAGCAGCTGTTTTTTCACTGACTTCCTGTGTGGTAACATTTTCTGCGTTTTGTGTAGGTTCAGGAGCAGCAGGAGCTTCTGTTTGTGTTGCTGGAGATGGAGATTCAGGCGCTGCTGCTTGCTCATTGTTATTGGCACAAGCAGGAAGAAGTAGCGCCATGCATGAAATGGCTATTGCACCTATGCGGGTGTTCCAACCACCTTGAGAATTGTTATGTTTACTTAACCTTGTCATTTTTCCTCCTTGTACTTTTTTAGGCTCATCTTGCCTAAAGTTCATTAAGTCCGGGTTTGATATAATTTTTTTCGTACTGGTTGGGACAAGCTTAATATTCTGTTTGTGTTTAATTAGTCATTAAATTATTCCGAAAAAGTTTTATTTATTGACCTTACTAAGGTAAAGAATATAGATACTTTTTACCTTCTATCTAAAGAAGGAGAGCAAATATTCAATTAGGCAGTAAGCTTCTATGTGGCAATACGGTTCAGTTAGCCTGGAATGAGATATGTCACAGGGGTACAGCATCAGTAAGATTGTCTTGCTTACCTAAAAGATTTTGGATGCCGTACCCCTGCAATTATTTTTATCTGAACTGTATTGTCTATGTCGTTCGTTAATTAAACGTCACAACAGAGCGAATCGATTCACCCTTGTGCATTAAATCAAATGCATGATTAATCTCTTCAATTGGCATCACATGGGTGATTAAATCGTCAATGTTAATCTTACCTTGCATGTACCAATCAACGATTTTTGGCACATCTGTACGCCCCCTCGCACCACCGAATGCTGTACCTTTCCAAACACGTCCAGTTACTAGTTGAAAAGGACGAGTACTAATTTCCTCGCCTGCACCAGCAACACCAATAATTACACTCACACCCCAACCTTTGTGGCAGCATTCTAATGCTTGACGCATGACTTTCACATTGCCAATGCATTCAAAACTATAGTCAGCCCCACCTTTGGTTAAATCAACTAAATAAGCAACTAAATCACCTTCAACTTCCTTGGGGTTGACAAAGTGTGTCATACCAAATTTTTCTGCCAAGGCGCGTTTTTTGGCATTTATATCTACCCCAACAATCATATTTGCCCCTACCATCCGCGCTGCTTGGATCACATTTAAACCAATTCCACCCAACCCGAAAACTACTACATTTGCTCCTGGTTCTACTTTCGCTGTATTGATAACTGCACCAATACCCGTTGTGACGCCGCAGCCAATGTAACAAACCTTATCAAAAGGTGCATCTTCCCGAATTTTGGCAACAGCAATTTCCGGCAGCACCGTATAGTTAGCAAAGGTAGACGTACCCATGTAGTGATGAATTTTTTTGCCGCCAATAGAGAAGCGACTCGTTCCATCGGGCATGACACCGCGCCCTTGAGTAGCACGAATGGCTTGACAGAGATTAGTTTTGAAGCTCAAACAATATTCACATTGACGGCATTCGGGAGTGTATAGGGGAATAACGCGATCGCCACTTTTGACACTGGTGACGCCTTCTCCCACCTCCACAACCACACCAGCACCTTCATGTCCCAAAATTGCTGGGAATAAACCTTCGGGATCTTTTCCAGAAAGAGTGTAAGCATCTGTATGGCAAACTCCACTGGCTTTAATCTCAACCATCACTTCCCCAGCTTTGGGGCCTTCTAGTTGCACAGTTTCAATAGTCAACGGTTTACCTGGTTCGTAGGCTATTGCTGCTTTAACTTCCACTTTCAGTTCTCCTGTTTTGCTTAATCGATCAGCTGATCTGAGTTTATTGCAGGGCACACATAACGAAATTATTTGTAACTTTTCAGCAAAATATAGATAGAGACATTTAAAAACGGAACTATAAAATAATTAATCAACCGTTAAATTACTCTTAATTTTTTACAGCTTATGAATCCTGCCCTAACTAAAATCGGCGCTCAAATGTCAGAACTAACGGGTGTTAGAGCGATTATGAAGGACGTTATTGAAACGCTACGGGCTGGTGCGGGGCAGCAATTTATTAATTTGAGCGCTGGCAATCCGTTGATATTACCGGAAGTAGAACAGTTATGGCGGGATTGTACGGCAGAGTTGCTAGCTAGTTCAGAATATGGGGAAGTCGTTTGTCGCTACGGTTCCAGCCAAGGCTACGCACCACTAGTTGAAGCGATCGCCAATGATTTTAACAAACGTTATGGGTTGAATTTGAGCGATCGCAATATCCTGCTCACTCCCGGTAGTCAAAGCCTTTATTTCTACGCTGCTAATTCTTTCGGTGGTTACACTGCTAAGGGCGAGTTAAAACAAATTGTTTTGCCCCTCAGTCCCGATTACACTGGTTACGGCGGTGTCTGCTTGTTTCCAGAAGCCCTAATTGCCTACAAACCAACTCTGGATATCGACGCTACGGCGCATAGATTCAAATATCGCCCCGACTTCAGCCAGTTGTCGATTACAGAAAATACGGGTTGCGTAATTTTCTCTCGTCCCTGTAATCCTACGGGCAACGTGCTGACCGACGATGAAGTGCAAAAAATCGCTGCTATTGCCGCACCTTACGATGTGCCAGTTTTGATTGACTCTGCCTATGCGCCTCCTTTCCCTGGTTTAAACTTTACTGAGATGTCACCCACCTTTGGCAATAACATTATCCATTGCATGAGTTTATCCAAGGCTGGATTACCAGGAGAACGCATCGGCATTGCCATTGGTGATGAAAGGGTAATTCATGTACTGGAGTGTTTCCAGACAAATATGTGCATTCACCCATCGCGCTACGGACAAGCGATCGCAGCCCGTGCAATTAATTCGGGTGCGCTGGTTGAAATTTCTAATACTGTCATCCGTCCCTTTTACCAAGATAAATTTACAGTTTTGGAAGGTGCTTTAGATGAAGCAATGCCCAAAAATTTACCTTGGTTTCTACATCGCGGTGAAGGGGCAATCTTTGCATGGTTGTGGTTGCAAGACTTACCCATGACAGACTGGGAATTTTACCAGCAACTCAAGCAAGTAGGTGTCATTGCTGTGCCTGGTAGCACCTTCTTCCCCGGTTTGCAACAAGAGTGGCAGCACAAGCATGAATGTCTGCGAATCAGCCTCACTGGCAGCGATGAGGAAATTGCGACTGGAATGCAACGTTTGGCAAAGGTGGCAGAGGAAGTTTATCGGCGTGTGGCTGTGGGTGTTTAGTAACCATTCTCCGACTATCACGGCGCGGAGCTTTGTCCCCCTCCCAAGACGAAGCGCAATATAAGGTGCGTACTTATCTTGTTTGCGGAACTTACGGGCGAGGTTACGGTTGACCAGAGGATGTACTCACTCCTCACCCCAAGAACTCAATTTGCGTGGATACTCGCTACACCACTCGGCTACTGCTTGAGCCTGGAGACGAGTTAATTTCCTGCATTTAGCCATTTCACCGTGTTTCAATTGTATCAGTAAAGCCGTTTTAAAAGACGGGGTTTCAGACCCAAATTTTCGATGAGAATGAACCACAAAGGACACGAAGATCAGGAGATGAAGAATAAAGAGAAAAAGGAGCAGGAGAAGCAGAGACACAGGGGTGAAAACAAACAACCCCTCTCCCCATCCTCCCATCCCCCCATCTCCCCCTCTCCCACTTCCGAATTAGACGGTTGGTTAGAAATTGGTACGATTGTCGCACCTCAAGGTTTGCATGGTGAGGTGCGAGTTTATCCTGACTCAGACTTTCCTGAACGGTTTGAAGTGCCAGGAAAGCGCTGGTTATTGGGTTCTGAGGAGGCGGAACCGCAAGTGGTGGAATTACTGTCAGGACGATATGTTGAAGGTAAGAATTTGTATGTAATCAAGCTGGCTGGTGTGGATAATCGCAATCAAGCAGAGGAATTGCGCGGTTGTAAGTTGTTGGTTCCAGAAAGCGATCGCCCCCAGTTGGGTGAAGATGAATACCATGTCCTGGATTTAATTGGTTTGCAAGTTTTCATGCAGGAGTCTGGCGAACTCGTGGGTACAGTGGAAGATGTTATTTCTGCTGGTAATGATTTGCTAGAAGTGAAGTTAAATCAACAACCAACAACCAACAACCAACAACAAAAGACTGTTTTGATACCGTTTGTGAAAGCGATCGCACCACTGGTAGATTTGGAAGCTGGCAAGATTGAAATTACGCCACCACCTGGGTTATTGGAAATTAATTATTAGGCAGTGACATTTATGCTGGTAGCTATAAAAGCATAATCTGGCTATTGCTACTGTCGACTCCCATGCATACCGAAAAGATTGTTCGCAGGTAGGATGGCCTTTACGCGGAAGGTAAATAAACTTGCATGATGAATTCGTCGATATTCTTTTTTAATGGAGTTCGACATGACATTAGCAAGCCCTCCGCAAACAAAGCCTTTAACGAATGAAGAACTACGTAAGATGAACGCCTATTGGCGTGCAGCTAACTATCTGACTGTTGGGCAAATTTATCTCCTCGACAACCCCCTCCTCAAAGAACCCCTAACGCTAGAACACATCAAACCCAGACTCCTGGGCCACTGGGGAACAACTCCGGGTCTCAATTTCATTTACGTTCACCTCAACCGGATCATCAAAAAATACGACCAGGATATGATCTACATCGCTGGTCCCGGTCACGGCGGCCCTGGTATAGTCGCCAATACCTATCTGGAAGGTACTTACAGTGAGTACTACCCCGCTATCTCCCAAGACGAAGAGGGGATGAAGCAGCTGTTCAAACAGTTCTCTTTCCCTGGTGGAATTGGCAGTCATTGCACCCCGGAAGTTCCCGGTTCTATCCACGAAGGCGGCGAACTTGGCTATTCTGTAGCCCATGCCTATGGCGCTGCTTTTGATAATCCTGACCTGATAGTTGCTTGTGTGGTCGGTGATGGCGAAGCTGAAACCGGTGCCTTAGCTACTAGCTGGCACTCTAACAAGTTTCTTAACCCGGTGCATGATGGTGCAGTCCTTCCCATCCTCCACCTTAACGGGTATAAAATTGCTAACCCTACAATCTTGGCACGGATGGGTCGTGAAGAATTGAACAGCCTGTTTGTAGGTTACGGCTATAAGCCGTACTACGTTGAGGGTTCCGATCCGGAAGCCATGCACCAATTAATGGCGGCAACTCTAGATACAGTCATCCAAGAAATTAAGGATATTCAAGCAGAAGCCCGCAATCATGGCTTCACCAAGCGCCCGCAATGGCCGATGATTATCCTGAGAAGCCCCAAAGGCTGGACGGGGCCGGAGGAAGTAGACGGGAAAAAGACAGAGGATTTTTGGCGATCGCACCAAGTTCCTTTTGGAGGAATGGCTTCAAACCCAGAACATATCAAGCTTCTGGAACAGTGGATGAAGAGTTACAAACCAGAAGAACTTTTCGACGCCAATGGCAGGCTAGTACCAGAACTTGCAGAATTGCCTCCCCAAGGAAAACAGCGCATGAGTGACAACCCCCATGCCAATGGCGGTATTCTATTGCGTGACCTGAAAATACCCGATTTCCAAGACTACGCTGTGGATGTTCCCGAAGCAGGTAAGGTTATTGCCGAAGCGACCAAGGTGATGGCAAAATTCCTGCGGGATGTAATGAAACTGAACCAGGAAAGCCGTAACTTCCGCGTTTTTGGCCCAGATGAAACCAAATCCAATCGTCTAGATGCTGTGTTTGAAGTCACAAATCGGACTTGGGTAGCTGATACTATCCCCGCAGACGAAAACCTATCTCCCGACGGTCGGGTGATGGAAATTCTCAGTGAAACTACTTGTCAAGGTTGGTTAGAAGGCTACTTACTCACGGGTCGCCACGGCTTCTTCTCTTGCTACGAGGCGTTTATTCACATCGTTGACTCGATGTTCAACCAGCACGCTAAGTGGCTGGATACTTCCCGTGACATTTCTTGGCGCAGACCAATTGCTTCCCTCAACTATCTGCTGACTTCCCACGTGTGGCGGCAAGACCACAACGGCTTCTCTCACCAAGACCCCGGTTTTATCGACGTTGTAGTCAACAAAAAAGCAGGGGTAATTCGCGTGTATCTGCCCCCCGATGCCAATTGTTTGTTGTCGGTAACAGACCATTGCCTGAGAAGTCGCGACTATGTCAACGTGATTATTGCTGGCAAGCAACCCGCATTGCAGTATCTTGATATGGATGCGGCTATCAAGCACTGCACTGAAGGTGTTGGTATTTGGGAATGGGCAAGCAACGATCGCGGTTCTGAACCGGATGTGGTCATGGCCTGTGCTGGGGACATTCCCACCTTGGAAACCTTGGCAGCAGTAGACATCCTGCGGCAGAATTTCCCCGATTTGAAGGTACGGGTAGTAAATGTAGTAGATTTGATGGTGCTGCAACCACCTGGCGAACATCCCCACGGTTTAAGCGATAAAGACTTTGACAGTATTTTCACCACTGACAAGCCGATTATCTTTGCTTTTCATGGCTATCCCTGGCTGATTCACCGTCTCACCTATCGCCGCACCAACCACAAGAATCTGCACGTACGCGGTTACAAGGAGGAGGGAACTACCACTACACCCTTTGATATGGTAGTTAGGAACGACTTAGACCGCTTTAACCTAGTAGATGACGCGATCGACCGAGTACCGAAGTTGGGGTACAAAGCTGCTTACGTGAAGCAAATGCTGCACAATAAGTTGATTGAACACAAGCACTACATTGCTAAGTATGGCGAGGATATGCCAGAAATTCGTGACTGGAAGTGGCCGTACTAAAGACAATTTTTTTGTAGAAGTCAGAGGAAAAAAAGGGGAACTTAAGTTCTCCTTTATCCTCTGCCAAAAAATTTGGCGGACTAGTTCCATTTCTATAGAAAAAGCTTGAATCCCTTGCCATGCCATTCCAAAGTTGAAACAGAGGGATTCAGCTTTATTGTTGCATTGACACTCCTCAGCCGTCATGCTGAGGATTCTTGCTTCAACCGTCCTCCCTAGATACCCAAATGCAAGCATTCAAGTATCCCCGTTTGGATACGTCCACAAGCTCACACGGACTGCCCGACCGCGTTTGAAAAGGTTTTTAAGACGCTTGTTTTTACTCCCACATTTATACAAGATTTAGGATTCATACTACCAGGGTTCCGGATCAGGACTTGTCCGCTTGACCTACTTCGTTTTTTTTGTGTGCGCTTTACCGCTAACACCAATTTTATCACAAAAGCCGTCCTACAAGGACGGGGCTTTAGACCCAAATTTTCGGTAAGGTTTATCGCAATTTTGTATTTTGACTCTAGCATCAAGTTATTGAGATAAAATAGCATTATTTATAAGATAGCTTTTCTTTTAAAATGCAGTACGTTAAGTATCATTAGTGATAAATACTATTTTACAAATACCTTGCAAATAGGTCAACATAGTCTTTGTTTACAAAAATTTATATTTATCAATGCAAATAATTTTCAATAACTCTGATAATATATACCCAGCAATTATTGAGAGTAAGACTCATTAAGCTGATTAAATTTTCTCCAAAATTCTCAGGAGGTAACGCCTTCACTAGAACAAAGAAGAACAAGGGAAGGACAAGGAGGACAAAACAATTCAAAAGTCAAAAATCAAAATTAAAATCTTTACTTTTGACTTTTGAATGCGTGACTTTTGACTTCCCGAAGGGTGTCTCACCCATAAAGACAATTTCTGAATCTGAATCGATCTCATAGCATGGCTATGCAAACTTTGGGGTCAATTTCCTTATGGTCAGGAAATACCTGACTAATCGGCATGTTAAAAGAGCATCTCTGCCTTTTTGTGTAATTTCACGAATTTCTAGGTTATCTATAAGGTGTCAAATGTCGAAAAAAATTGGTCTTTTTTACGGTACTCAAACTGGCAAAACTGAATCTGTTGCTGAAATGATTCAGGATGAGTTCGGTAGTGGTGTAGTGATGTTACACGAGATGTCCCAAGTAGATGCTACCGATTTCGATGAGTATGAATATTTGATTGTCGGTTGTCCTACTTGGAATATTGGTGAACTTCAGAGTGATTGGGAAGGCTTTTTTCCTGAACTCGACGATATAGATTTTACTAACAAGTTAGTTGCCTATTTTGGTACTGGTGATCAGATTGGCTATGCTGATAACTTCCAGGATGCAATTGGTATTCTGGAAGAAAAAATTTCAGAACTTGGCGGTAAAACAGTTGGCTATTGGTCAACATCTGGGTATGATTTCAACGAGTCTAAAGCATTGAGAAATGATAAATTTGTCGGACTAGCGATTGATGAAGATAATCAACCTGAACTAACGGCAGAACGAGTAAAAGCTTGGGTTGCTCAGCTAAAGAAAGAATTTGGTTTGTAGAGAGTTTTTTTACGAATTTATCGAGATGACTTCAACAGAGTGTCTGCTTAAAAGTTAAAGTTTTGAGTAAAAAACACAGAATTCAGTATTCAAGAATTTAGAATAAACTTGAATACTGAATTCTGATTTGATTATTTAGGCATATCAGTTAAAAACAATTATTTAAATACACATCAATTTCACTTAAAAATCAGAATTCATAACTTTCAATTTTACCTATGATAGGTATTTATGTCTAATCAATTTGATGTTCTCTGGTTAAATGCTAGCCAAAGTTTGAAGGGTTTTGATCTGCCATTACTTCAATACTTGTCCAAGCATCTTTTGATTGCCCGATGGGAATACTATCAAACAAAAGATGAAGCTAGTTCTATAGACACAGCTGTAACAATGCTGTATGACTTTTTAAAATCGCACGATCGCCCAGTTAATCTGGCAGGTCACGGTATGAGTGGTGCGATCGCCTTAATGTTTGCCCGCCGCTATCCTCAGCGAGTGCGATCGCTGGCACTGTTAGCTGTCGGATCTCAACCTGCGAACACTTGGCACGCGCACTATTACCAGCAAAGAACACTTTTACCCCTGAGTCGCGAGCAAGTTTTACTAAACAACGTTGGTATGTTATTTGGGAATCAACCTCCCCATACCACTCAGAAGCTAATGGCTGCCCTCGATAGAGATTTAGACGAATCTCCCACCTTACACTCTCTGCTGCGATTGGTTAATTTCCCTAAGGGAGGGGTTGTGATGCCTATGTTCGTATGTGGCAGTAAGACCGATCCAGTTGTCAGCCCACCAGAATTATACGACTGGCGGCATTTGCTCAAGTCAGAAGATACCCTATGGGAATGTGCAAAAGGGTATCATTTCTTTCACTACTTCTATCCTCAACAGGTTGGAGACCAACTACTGAGTTTTTGGCAACGCTTTACTCAAGACTCAGAACCCAAGACAAACATTAAAACAAGCCAAGCAAATACGCCCTCATCAGATGGGACTGTCAGGATGGGAAAGTAAAGATATAGAGGGATTGGGTATTGGGTATTGGGTATTAGGTATTGGGTACTAGGTTCCTAATCCCTAATCCCCAGTCCCTAATCCCTAGTCACCAATCCCCGATCCCCGATCCCTTATTTCCTTTGTTCAAATTTCCATCACAGGAGGCAAAATCTTGGCTAAGTTAAAAGTTGGCATAAATGGGTTTGGTAGGATCGGACGTTTAGTGTTTCGTGCTGGTATCAACAACCCCAACATTGAGTTTGTAGGTATTAATGACCTAGTACCACCAGATAACCTCGCTTACTTGTTAAAGTACGACTCCACCCACGGGATGTATAAGGGAAGCGTTGAGGCAAAGGACGATGGCATCGTTATTGATGGGCACTTTGTTCCTTGTGTATCGATTCGGAATCCAGCAGAATTGCCTTGGGGTAAATTAGGTGCAGATTATGTAGTTGAATCTACGGGACTGTTCACCAATTACGAAGGAGCGGCAAACCACCTCCAGGCAGGAGCAAAACGGGTAATTATTTCCGCTCCCACTAAAGATCCAGAAAAGATAAAAACTTTACTAGTTGGTGTCAATCATCACCTATTTGATCCAGCAAAAGACACGATTGTATCTAATGCCAGCTGTACTACTAATTGTCTGGCTCCGATCGCGAAGGTCATCAACGATAACTTTGGCTTAACCGAAGGGTTGATGACCACAGTCCATGCTATGACCGCTACCCAGCCCACCGTAGATGGCCCTTCTAAAAAAGACTGGCGGGGCGGTCGCGGTGCAGCACAGAATATCATCCCCTCCTCTACAGGGGCAGCAAAAGCCGTAGCACTGGTATTACCAGAGTTGAAAGGGAAGCTGACTGGTATGGCCTTCCGGGTTCCTACTCCAGATGTCTCTGTAGTTGATTTAACTTTTAAAACTGCCAAAGCCACCAGTTACAAAGAAATCTGTGCTGCCATGAAGTCCGCCGCAGAAGGAGAGCTAAAAGGTATTTTAGGTTACACGGAAGAAGAGGTTGTTTCTACGGATTTTCAGGGAGATGCTCGGTCTAGCATCTTTGATGCTGGTGCTGGAATTGAACTGAATTCCAACTTTTTCAAGGTTGTGGCATGGTACGACAACGAGTGGGGCTACTCGAATCGCGTACTTGACCTGATGGTAGCTATGGCACGAAAAGAAGGATTGCTGTAGGACGCAAGCAGGCATTTAGGTAGTATTCACTACATATACTTTCAGCATTATTAGGGGGCGCAAGGTTGGAGGTAAGTCCTCCAACGCGCTTCCTCTAGAAGGCAGTCTACTCAACCAACAACAGCAAGGATCTCAGTACCGCAAAATTAATGCAATGTGTCGATGACCGGATAGTGCTCCATCGTCCAAAATTGCAACGTTTCCGCCCTTCGCCAACACGACTTCGATAATTTCATCCACGGCATCATCCATTACCTCTGTGCCGCCTGAGCGATCCACCAACTCCAGCCTGCCGTCTTCAGTAACGATCGCAGGCACATGATAGTTCTTTTCAATCAACAGCAGTTTTCCCCGACCTTCCTGCGCCAATTGCCACACTTCCTCGATCGTAGAGACGACCTTTTGAGCACCCACCGCATGATCCAATTCTTGCAGCGCATTGATTTGTTGCGCCTCTCGAACAGTCTGGATGATTGACCACACTTGAGGAGCCAGTTCGGGAATCGTCGCTTTGTCAAAATTGCCGATTAAGGTGCCTGCGATCGATGATGTATGTTGCGAAACCTCCTGAAAGAAGGATATCTGCCGATCCACGCCTCCCACAATTAATGGCAGTTCATCATTTTTGGCATAAGAGGTAAATACACTGTCTACCTGCTGAAAAAATCGGCGATGTCGGTCGTCTACATAGCTAGAATCAGCTTCATAGGGAAGGGCAGTTGTTGCTCCTGGACCTGTCATTTGCATCGAAAAATTCTGATCGTGAACTTCTTCGAGGGTCTCGCCTGTTCCAGCTAATAAGCGAGTAGACGCTTGGCTCAACAGCAGCACCCAATAGCGCAGCGCCCGATGCATAGCATACACCAAATCTCGTGTTGCGAAAGTTTGATCGATCGCAACGCGCGCGGGTACTGGAAACGGGAGGTAGTAAAGTTTAGCAAAGTCGTGGCTGACATACAGTGCTAACCCATCCAGTGTATGAGGGTTATCAATTTCGCTCACGAGTGATTCCAGCCGCTTCAGTAACGGTTCCAACTCGCGATCGGAAAATTCTGCGCGAAGTCGATCCATTGCCTCGTCTACCAGATTTTTGACCCGAATGGGATCTTGTTTGTTATCGGGCCATGTCCGATGGGTCGGCAACAAGATGGAAAGGGCAGGCACTTTGATTAAGGATTGCAATTGATTGAGATCTTGGCGAGTAATCATGAATAGTTCCTAATCATTGTAAGGAAACTCTGCCTGGGGGCTGTCCAGTGATGTAGGTGGATTCATCTGATGCCAGAAAAGCAACCGCAGCCGCGATTTCGTCAGCAGTTCCTGTTCGCCCCATCGGGATGTGGCTTTCAACGATCGCTTTCTTTTCTAAATCGGCTATCCAGCTTTCATTGATGGGTATTATGGTGGCTCCAGGCGCGATCGCATTTACTCGAATTCCCCAATTGGCAACTCCAACGCTAGAGTTTTGGTCAAATTTCCCATTCCTCCTTTGCTGATAGAGTAGCTGAGAGTATGATCTCGCTCTTCCGGCAAACTTCTGATCGGGAGTCATCCGACCAGACAAAAGACCGTGAGCGATCAACCCATAGACCAGCACACCAAGTTAACGATCTTTGCATCTATTTCAATTTAGGTCTACTCTTTATGTAGATAAGTTTTTACGATCAGCATTTCATCAATTTTTGCCTTGTTCAATGGCAGATAAGCCAGTTAAGCAAAATTTTTACTCCGTTAATAAAAATAAGTCAGTTAAGCTGAGGCTAAACAATTTCATCATGACACTACTAAAGAAATCAAAGATTGTGTTGCAAAAACTTTTTAAGGATATGACAACCCAGTTGAGGGGTTAAGCTTTATGCAACAACTCTGAATATATCTGCAATGAATTTTACTCTTACTACAATATCCCTTTTTGCCACTTTTTGAACTTGCCGTTTGCGAATCATGTTTATGGTTTTATAACCAAAAGGATATTCTTTCAGAACAACACTCATTTTTGCAACATAAGCCTCAAACATAGCATAATATAAACAGTTATTGCAAGCTATATTAATAATTATGAAATTATATCAAAAACTCTCATAATCACAGTGCCAATACTGAAAAAAACCTAAAGAATTTGTACTTTAAATACTCAGTTGAGTAAGCGCTACAAGACGAATAATCTATCTCAAGCGACAATTACTGCAAGGGATACAATAAGCAGTGAATATTTACTTATTAATAAAAATGCAAAATGATTTAAGAAAATTGCATGCGATCACACAACCAATCTCAACATAACGTGCCTAGAATAGGGCTGGGGGGTAACTCAGGTCTTGTGCTAAATTCTTCCGGTGTAATTGGTAATAAGTAATGAAAAACATCTTAATTTCCACCAATAAATTACCCATTACCACCGATTCAAACATGAAGAATACTGCAACTCAATCATATAAGTCCTGACCAACCAACATTTAAAGAGGTATGTCATGTCGAAGAATTTACTGGAACAATTGCGAGAAATGACCGTTGTGGTCGCAGACACAGGAGATATCAAAGCGATTGAAAAGTTTAAGCCACAAGATGCGACTACCAATCCCTCCTTGATTACTGCTGCGGCACAGATGCCAGAATATCAGGAAATTGTCGATCAGACTTTGCTCCAAGCAAAGAAAGACCTTGGAACTGGTGTATCCCAAGCTCAAGTAGTTTCTTTGGCATTTGACCGCTTAGCGGTGTCCTTCGGATTGAAGATTTTGCAAATTATCCCCGGTCGGGTGTCTACAGAAGTGGATGCACGTCTATCTTATGATACAGAAGGAACTGTTGCTAAAGCACGGGAGTTGATAGCTCAGTATGAAGCAGCAGGAGTTTCTCGCCAACGCATTCTCATCAAAATCGCTTCTACCTGGGAAGGTATTCGTGCAGCGGAAATTTTGGAAAAAGAAGGAATTCACTGCAACCTTACCTTGCTGTTTGGCCTTCATCAAGCTATAGCCTGTGCAGAAGCTGGCGTTACTCTCATTTCTCCCTTCGTCGGACGTATTCTCGACTGGTACAAGAAAGAAACTGGACGAGATAGTTACCCCTCAGCAGAAGATCCAGGGGTAGTGTCTGTCACAACAATCTACAACTATTACAAAAAATTCGGTTATCATACCGAAGTCATGGGAGCCAGTTTCCGCAATATCGGCGAAATTACTGAACTGGCAGGCTGCGATCTGCTGACCATTTCTCCAGCGCTACTGGGTGAATTGCAGGCAACAATTGGAGAACTGCCTCGCAAACTCGATGCAGCTAAAGCAGCAGAGATGGCAATTGAAAAAATTCCGATGGACAAGGCTACTTATGACAAGATGCACGCTGCTGACCGCATGGCATCGGAAAAACTGGATGAAGGTATTAAAGGTTTCACTAAAGCGTTGGAAACCTTAGAGCAACTGCTGGCAGAAAGACTATCTAAGCTAGAAGCTGATGCTAAAATTGCTGTTTAATAAGCTACAGCAATAGATTATGCCTAAGTAATTGCACTTAATAAAATTCAGCGGCTTCTAAACCCGGTTTCTCCAAGAAACCGGGTTTCTCATGTGAATTTTGAATTTTGATTTGGGAATCATAAATTACGAAGTTTAACCCTTTTGAATTTTAGATTTTGGATTTTATACCAATTTAATGTGAAACTGCACTAAAAGAGTAACCCTCCACTCTTGGCGTTCTTGGCGTCTTGGTGAGACCAGCCCCCCAGAAGGCTTCTGCCTTTAGGGGGGACTGGCGAACCCGGAGGGCGGTTCGTTTTTTAATATTCTGTGTATCTTCATAAAGAATTGGTATTAGATGAGAAATTTTTGAGTTCATGTCCATCTCCTATCGATAAATCGGTTTGGGGATTGCTTAATTCAATATCTTCAAACTCTCTTCTCTCTGTTTAGAGGAGGGTTAATCCAAAATCTAAAATCGTCAACCCAAAATCGAATGACTCATCCAGCCTCTAAACATGGAATTTCTAAAACTAGTTCAGGCAAAGGTAAATTATCTTTCCTGAGTTTATCTGCATGGCCATTTAGCCATCTGGGGATCGGCAATAAGATTTATTTTGGGTATGCGATCGCCATTAGCATTGTTGTTGGGGGTACTGCTGTTGGGGTTATTGTTGGCGATCGCCACTACAACAGTGCAAACCAGCAGAGAATAGTTGTTCGCCAAGAACGCAAGCAGTTGAATAAGTTGCGAAACACTGCTTTGAGCTTCCAACCAATCCCAGAGTTTTCTCCTTATCTTCAAAATCCGAAAAATTTTCAGCAAGCAAAATCAGCAGCGATTCAGCGCATTGCCAAAGTCAAACAATTGCTCAGACAAGTCAATTCCTCTGCTTCAACTTCATCAATTAAAGCTCTCAAGCCGCTGCTTGGGAAATATAACGGCACATTGGAAAACTTCACCCAAAGTTTAGAAATAACTTTGCGTCAGATTGAACCATCAACTTTAAATTCAAGGAAAGTAGCGAAAGCCAAAGAATCACTGACAGATTTGACTACGAGTGAGATTTATACGAAGACATCGACATTTCTAGGTGAGCTAGCAATTGTAATTGAAACTGCCGAACAGCAAGAAGAGAAAGCAGAAATAGCCTTACATCAGGCACAAACCTTGAGAATGCTAATTATTGTTGCCAGCATGGGTTTGAGTACGAGCATTGCTTGGCTAATGGCAGTTTACACCAATCGGGCGATCGCTCGTCCCATCCAAGCAGTTACTGATATTGCTCACAAAGTCGTCCAAGAATCTAACTTTGAATTGCAAGCATCTGCAACCACTAGCGATGAATTGGGGAAATTAGCAACTTACCTCAATCAACTTATTCATCACATCAAAACTCTTTTAGCAGAACAACAAGAAACCAAAATATCCGCTGATGCTGCCAAGAGCAAATTTCTAGCACATATGAGCCACGAACTCCGCACACCACTAAACGGTATTTTAGGTTACGCCGAAATTCTCCAACGCTCTCAAAACCTTACTAAAAGAGAACAACGAGGCATCGAAATTATTCACCAGTGTGGCTCTCATTTATTGACACTCATTAATGATATTCTCGATCTCTCCAAAATAGAAGCAAATAAACTGCAACTCCACCCGACAGATTTTCATTTGCCCTCTTTTCTACAAGGAATAGTAGAAATTTGTCGACTTCAAGCCGAACAAAAAGATATTGAATTTAATTATCAACCTCCAGATAATTTACCCTCTGGTATCACTGCCGATAAAAAACGACTGCGGCAAGTTCTGATTAATTTGGTTGGTAATGCCATTAAATTTACTGACACAGGTAGCGTTACATTGCATGTAAAAGTCAGAAAAAACCAATCATCATCACACGTCTATATTCATTTTGCGATTGAAGATACTGGTATAGGCATAAGTTCTCAGCAGTTAGAAAAGATATTTTTACCCTTCGAGCAGCTAGGAGATCAGAAAAGTCAAAACGAAGGTAGAGGACTAGGGCTAACTATTAGTCAAAAAATAGTAGAAATCATGGGTAGTTACATACTTGTGAAGAGTGAGTTAGGTAAAGGTAGTGTTTTTGAGTTTGAAATAGAATGCCCGATAGCTGATTACTGGACAGAAAGCAGTATTATCACAAGTACTGGTAAAATTATTGGTTATTCTGGCAGTAGAAAGCAAATACTAATTGTCGATGACAGTTGGGAAAACCGTTCATTAATTGTCAATATTTTAGAAACTATTGGGTTTACAGTTATAGAAGCAACTAACGGACAAGAAGGTTTAGAAAAAGCTAATCAATCTCAGCCAGATTTGATTATTTCTGATATAGCAATGCCTATTATGGATGGACGAGAAATGCTATCAAAAGTGCGAGACTCAGCCAAGTTAAAAGATACTATAGTAATTCTTTCTTCAGCCAGTATATTTGATACCGATCGGAACAAGAGTTTAGCAATAGGAGCAAATGATTTCTTGGCAAAACCAGTAAAAATAAAAGAATTATATCGGTCTTTATCAAAGCATTTACAACTAAATTGGATTTATGAAAAAGCAGAAACCAATCAATTAAATCATCCCGAAAAAATATCTAAAATACAAATGATTGTGCCGCCAGAATCTGAATTGATAATGCTAATAGAGTATGCGAAGAAAGGGCAAATCAAGGGAATTCAACAAGAATTAGAAAAGCTTGCGAAAATGGATAATCAATATCAAAAATTTGTTGCGGAATTAGATTGCTTAGTAAAACGCTTTAATATTCAAAAGATTCGCCAGTTTTTACATAAAAATATCAAATTTTAATTTTTTATATACTTTATTTCTAACTTATGTCACTCGAAATGGGAAATAATCTTGAGCAAGAAATAGAAAAAGTCAAAAATACTGAGACTATTTTAGTAATTGATGATAGTCCAACTAATTTAGAAGTACTATATTCTGCTTTAAGTAGTGCAGGCTATGAAGTATTAGTTGAGATGGATGGCATGAGTGGCATTGAACAGATTAAAAATAATCCACCTGATTTGATACTATTAGATATTATGATGCCAAAATTAGATGGGTTTGAAACATGCCGCTTATTACAAGCAGACCTATCTACAAAAGATATTCCGATTATTTTTATAACCGCTCTTGCAGATATAGAAGAAAAAGTAAAAGGTTTAAGTCTAGGAGCAGTTGATTATATTACTAAACCATTTCAACAAGATGAAGTTTTAGCTAGAGTTCACTTGCACCTAAAACTTAGACGATTAAATATAGAGTTAGATCAGCAAAAACAACTCCTAGAAAAACGAGTTGAAGAAAGAACTGTGGAACTTTATCAAGCTTTGGAACAACTTAAGAAAACTCAATTACAACTAGTACAATCTGAAAAAATTTCTTCATTAGGACAGATAGTTGCAGGAATTGCCCATGAAGTTAATAATCCCATTGGCTTAATTTCTACTAATTTGTATTATGCTAAACATTACGTAGGAGAACTGATTAACTTGGTGAAACTTTACCAGAACAATTTTCCATATCCAGGTCAAGATATTGAAGATAGAATGGAAACAATGGATCTGGAGCATGTTCTCGAAGACTTGCCTAAACTAATTTCTTCAATGAAACTAGGGACTGATAACATACGCGGAATTATGCAGTCCCTGCGAAATTTTTCACGCGCTGACGGAGAACAAAAAAAGTCTATTGATATTCATGAAGGAATAGAAACAACTCTGTTAATTTTACAGTACCGCTTGAAAGCTAAGACTAAACGTCCCGCCATCCAGATAGTAAGAGAATATGGTAATTTACCTAAAATAGAATGCTATCCTGGACAACTCAATCAAGTATTTATGAATTTGCTAGTCAATGCAATTGATTCTTTAGATGAGTCATTTGTCATTAAGAAGCAGTGCGTTGCGGAGGTTCCCGAGGGCTGGAGCCGGAGCTTGCATCCGGCTAAGGAAGCCCGTCCCGTTATAACACCTGCCGTTCATTTATCATTAATAAAAGACAAAGAGCAAATGACTATTGACAAAGGATTATCTACAAATCCTCAGATTCGGATTTGTACTAACGTAGACAAAGAACAAGTAACAATCAGAATTTCTAATAATGGCATGGGAATACCAGATTTATTTCCAAGTCAAATATTTCCGCCTTTCTTCTCGACAAAACCTAAGACTAAAGGGAATGAACTAGGACTGGCAATTAGCTACCAAATTATTACTGAGAACCACGGCGGAAAATTACAATGTATTTCATTACCAGATAAAGGAACAGAATTTATAATTCAGATTCCGTTGTAAAAATCTTAAATTTGTAGGGTGCGTTAGCGATAGTGTAACGCACCATATACAGCAGGGAACAGGGAACTCTTAACGGGGAACAGCCTTGAAAGCCTCTTGGTATATAGCTTTGTTCTTAAAATTTGTACCTCATTCACTTGCAATCTGCTGTAAGAATAGCACTTACTTAAGGTTTTTATGGAGCTAACTGGGGATTGCTAGCGTGTCGAGGTTTGGTCATGGGAGGATATGATTTGAGTCGGCTCCAAGTCTCATAATCTTTGTTTAGTACAGACTTGCAGACTTTTTTAGCCTATTCTCTCGCATGTAGCGATCGCTTAAGTAAGTGCCATTCCCTATTAGGGATTGAAACCTTACTAACAAACCCAAATCTTAACAGAAATACTCTTTTATTCTTAGGTCTTAGTGGTTCAAAAATTATCTTTTTCACCACAAAGACACAAATGTGTAAGCAGCCTCTAACAATTTTTGAGTAGCTACAAACTATTCTGATAATTATTATTAATTCATCAAAATGCTGAGTAAGTATTTCTTAGTGCTTGTTCTATCGAACCAACCCTATTGAAATCCCGGATGAGTTGATGAGCTTTTGTTTCCCGCTTGTTGAGCATAACTTTCAGCGGTGCGAGCAAATTCACATCTGGATCTTCCCCAAGAGCAACTTCAGCAGCTTGCAAAACTTGTGAGGCGATCGCAAAAATATCTTGGTTGTCAAACCCTTGTTGTGCGGAAAGTTGGTGCTTGGCTGTGTCTGGTACTGTTGCTCTACCAGGTAGTGATTCATCTAAAACCAGACCCTTTAATAAAGCCAGCAATGCAGCATAAATAGAAAAATCATCACAACTATCGAATGCTTTAAATTCAATCCGACCCACTTCCGCGGGAATGCGTGCTATTTTTGTCAATGAAGGCGCAGCCTGAATTAGTTGTTCTGATTTTTCTACAAATACCATCGCTGCTGGTCTTTGACCTGTTCTAATAAATGTCCTCACTGATAGTCCTTCCCACAAACCGCCTTGGTAAAAAGGAGAACTATAACTAAAAGGAACGATATAGGAACTGTAATAAGTCAGCTTTTTGCCAATCTCAATTACACGTTCATAAGGTAAACCTGCTACAGAAATATTCAAATCTGGGCCATAGGTCAACATGGGAATATTGGCAGTTTGTTTTTCCGGAGAAGTCCGCCTCCTTTTAATTTCATAATCATTTAATGGAGGTTCAGGCTTAAAAACTGCATGGTAAGGATTACAACTTATCAAAGCCGGAGAAAAGCCAAATTTGGCAGCGATTTCTTGCAGCAAGTAAAAACTTTCTGTAAGTTCAGTAATAGTACTTTGAATATCAGAGTTGATTGTGGTTCTGATTTCTATACCTTTAGGAACGCATTCGATCACTTTTTCTGAATCCGCAAATCTTTCAAATCCCTCTATATACCACCTTTTCTTTTTAATACCAGCGTCGCCAATGCGTAATTGAGGATAGTCATTGGGATAGGTCGGTAGCTGTTCAATAATTTGATTAAAATCAGCAAATTTGATGCTGGAAAAATCTGCGAACTTTCCTTCAGGAGTCAGAAAAGCAACTTCATGCTCGATGCCAAAATAAAACATTATTTAGACCTTTATCGAATTATTTATTAATTAAAAATCAACCTAATTTAACTAATGCTAAGCGATAGGTATTTCGCAAGGGAGGAATGTATGAGAACAACAAGCGATTTAACAAGGAAAAACGTTTTAAATATTTAGCTGGTAAATCTCTAAACGTACAAATCTCCATGATTTGATAACGGGAGTCCCAATCTTTCAATTTGCGAATATCTGAGATACTCCAATCAAAGTTTGCCGAAGTATGTTTGAGTACATCATGTCGTTTTTGATTCTTGACTAACAGCGGTGATATCGAATCAAAAGCAAACAAAGAACCGGGAAACTCTCGCAAAAGATTAGCAAACAACTGTTTAACTTGATGTTCGTTAAGAAACATCAGCACGCCTTCCGCTACAAACATGCAGGACTGTGTGCCAGCAGCTTTAACGCACTCAAACCAATCTGTATCCAGACAAGAAGCTGTGATAAATTGACGTCGTTCTGTTTCAGCAAAAAACTGCTTTCGCAATGCCATCACATCTGGTAAATCTAAATCAAACCAACGTACTTTACCGTTATCTACTCGTTCAAAGCGCGTGTTTAGTCCTGTACCAATATCGACAACCGAACCTTGGGGGTGTTTTTGAAGGTAAGCGCGTACCCAATTGTCGATGAGCATTCCTCGCAAACAAGCGCCTATTTGAGAGTTATTTGCAGTAGCGAACTTATCAAAATCGTAATCAATCGCTTCTAGAATCTCAGCCGATTTCGGGTCTACTATGATGGGGTCGGCTTGCTTGATTTCAGCAGCCCTAGCCCAGAGGGGAATTAATAGTGTTTCTTGAACCACACCAAGGTTAACTTTAGTTTTAGTCATGATATCCTTTGCTTGGAACTTTAATTAAAAAAATTCTCAGTAATTTTAGCATAAGAAAAATAAAGAAGAAGCTAGGAGGCAGAATAAGTGAGATTTTTCATGTGTCGTGGGATGGGTAGCCACTCATCAGCTACTTAAAATGTTTGCTAACAAAGGCAACATTACAAGAATTCAACACAGGCTAGTATGGACTTGGGAAAAGCTAGAGGCGTGAGTTTATGACAAGTGCTGTTCAATCTCCCTACAGCAGTGAACAAGTTGCCGCTTGGCTGCGGGGATTACTGACTATTGCTTGGGCAGATGGTGATTTTGATGACCAAGAAAAAGATTTAATTGCTAGTATCACTAAGGATGAACTGGCTCTAGGAACAAGCTTGGAATCATTAGATGTGATTGAACCAGAGGAATTAGCAGCTGTCTTAGGCAAAGGCACACCAGCAGCGGAAAATTTCTTACGTACTGCTGTTATGGTGGCGATCGCCGACGGTACTTATTCCAAAAGCGAAGACTACCTATTGCATCAGTTGTGCAAAGCTTTGGGAGAGCCAGACAATTTACTAGAAGCTCTGCGCCATACCCTAGAATACCATCCGCCAGAGCAGGTACAACAACAGGTACAGACTCCATTAGTTATCGCACCCACAAAGCCTCAACTTGACGCACTACACCCAGTGCGCGAATGGCTGGATGGACTAGACATCGAAGATCCCAGAGTTGCCCGCTTTTTGTGCAAAATGATTCCCTCCCAATGTCCATTTGAACGGGATGTCAAGCTGTTTGGGCAAAAGATTGTTCACATCCCACCTTTATGTAAACTCAACCCGCTTTATGAACAACTCGTAGGTTTGCGCTTCCGCGCCCTCTCCTATCTGGCAGATGAATGTGGTGAGGATGTTTCAGAATATATTTAGTTAGTGGTTAGTGGTGAGCTAGCGCGGTCTTGGGGAGGCAGTGCGGTCTTGGGGGTTCCCCCCATGAGCACCTGCCGTGGTTCCCCCCATGAGCGACTAGCGTAGACGCCCATCAGGGCGGCTTCTCGTAGAGTACCCGAAGGGTTAATGGTTAGTAGGGAATGGAGTAATAAGGAATGGGAAATAAAAATAACAATTACCAATTACCAACAACTAAACTACTAACTACTAACTACTAACTACTAACTAAGTCTATGCAATTTATCGATCAAGCAGAAATTGAAGTAGAAGCAGGTAAGGGAGGCGATGGTATTGTCGCTTTCCGGCGGGAGAAGTATGTGCCAGCAGGTGGCCCCTCTGGTGGAAATGGGGGAAAAGGCGGTTCTGTGTTATTACGTGCGGTGGAAAACCTGCAAACTCTGCTCGATTTCAGATACAACCATCGATTTAAGGCAGAAAACGGTGGGCGTGGCGGGCCGAATAACCGCACTGGGGCAAATGGAAAGGATTTGATTATTGAGGTTCCCTGCGGCACAGTTGTCTATGATGCTCAAACAGGGGAATTAATAGGGGATTTGGTAGAACCTGAGCAAACTTTAACGATCGCCAAAGGTGGCAAAGGTGGATTGGGCAACCAGCATTTTTTGAGTAACCGCAACCGCGCCCCCGAATATGCCTTGCCAGGACTACCAGGAGAAATTAAACAGCTGCGTCTGGAGTTAAAACTCTTGGCAGAAGTGGGGATTATTGGGCTGCCAAATGCTGGAAAATCAACATTGATTTCGGCTTTATCGGCAGCACGTCCGAAAATTGCTGACTATCCCTTTACAACTCTCGTGCCAAATTTGGGTGTGGTACGCAAACCGAGTGGTGATGGCACAGTTTTTGCTGATATTCCTGGACTAATAGAAGGTGCTTCCCAAGGGGCAGGCTTGGGGCATGATTTCTTGCGCCACATTGAACGCACGCGAGTCCTACTGCATTTGATTGATGCCACTAGTGATGATGTGATCGCAGATTACAATACAATTCAACAAGAATTGCAGGCTTACGGGCGGGGATTGTCAGAACGTCCCCAAGTTTTAGCGCTAAACAAGATTGATGCAGTCGATAGGGAAAGCGTAGATTTAGAAGCACTAGCAACAACACTCAATCATCTTTCTCATGCTCAGGTATTCTTAATTTCAGCTGTTACGGGTACTGGTTTAGAGTTAATGTTGCAAGAACTTTGGTCAATACTCGATCAACTTGATGCTAAAGATGAACAGTTGGTCAATAGTCAATAGTCAACAGTCAACAGTCAAAAGTCTTTTCACTATTGACCATTGACTGTTGACTAATGACCATGTTGATTTGCTGTTAAAGTTTGCAGCCACCCTCAGCACAGTATGCTGAGTGATATGTACTAGAACGCTTGCCAAACAAGCTGTAGCGATGATCGCGGATTTGTTCATAAACTCTATCACCTACCCATTTCACTCCAGGCAAGGCACGATAAGCATCTACGAAAACATTACCCAATGGTAATAATCGCCCAATTTCTTCGGCGGCTGCACTGCCTTGCCAGCGTCGATCTGGCGCGTTGGCATCAATCAAAATCATACCCAACTGGCAATCTTGCGGTGTGATTCCCCATTTTTGTAGTGTTTGCTCATCTTGCATCGGAATGTAGCGAAACAAGTTTCCTTGGTCTAGGGTTTCTAGCAATTGCACTAGGGTAACGCAAAGATTACAGTTTCCGTCGTAGATGACGTAGTAATTCATGGCAATAGCGGTTGTCTATGCAAAAATTAGTGTATATTACTATTTGTAAACCTAATTATTAGGTTACTAAACGTCAATAAAAATAAATATAAGGGTCTTTAGTTGTTGTTTGTTCGTTATGAGCAACCACTGAGCGTGAAAAGTTAACCTTATCTTAAATACAGTATGGGCTAATATCTCAAACCCTATTGTTTGTTTCCGAGGCGATAACAATGGCAGAAGAGAAGATCTTAACTATTGATTTTGCTGAAGAAGACGCTTATGCAGAAATTCTGCCGCGATCGCCCCTAATGTCAAGTTACAAAGCCAAATGGGACGGTATCCGGCTAGATTATCATCAACAGCCCGGTCATAGTACTCCAGAACATAGTCCCAAGCAGCATGTTATTAGTATTAGCCTTGAGGAGCGCCCCGTCAAAGTAGAAAGAGTATTAAATGGACATCTCCACCATGAGTGCATTAACTATGGTGATATTACCGTGGTTCCGGCGAATAGTTATCATAAGTTGCATTGGGATCTGGAAGCAAAATTTTTACTCGTGAGTTTAGATGCAGAACTGTTTACCCGTGTCGGTTACGACTCAATAGATTTGCAAAATTACGAAGTTCTGCCACAATTAGCTTCTGCCGATCCTCTAATTCAGCATATAGGGCTAGCGCTCAAATCAGAGCTAGAGTCTGATGGTATGGGTAGTCGTATTTATATCGAATCTTTGGCGACTACCCTTTGCATTCACTTGCTCAAGAACTATTCTACATCTTTGGCAAAAATTTCTACATATTCTGACGGTCTTTCTCGCATCCAGTTGCGAAAAGCGATTGAGTATATTAACGAGAACCTCGAACAAGATTTGACACTTGCTGAAATCGCTGCGGCTGTGGGAATGAGTATGTATCATTTCTCGCGCCTTTTTAAACAGTCAACTGGTTTGTCACCTCACCAATACGTGATGAATTGCAGAATTGAAAAAGCAAAAAAATTATTAGTTCTAAGTGAGGAAACAATTAATCAAATTTGCCAGCAGGTAGGTTTTCAAAATCAGAGCCATTTTACAAGTGTTTTTCGCAGACTCATAGGTATAACGCCAAAAGTTTACAGAGAACAGGTCAAAATTTAGCAAGAGAAAGGAGAGATAAGTAAGATGGGGTGATGGGGTGATGGGGTGATGGGAAGAAGAGTCAAGTTTTATATTCTCCCCACCTCCGGTTCTCCCCCTCTCCCACTCTCAAGAACTCTCCCTTGTCTCACCCATAAAGACAATTTCTGAATACTGAATCGGTGTTCTAGTCGTCTGCTGCTCTAGTTTCAATTGGCGGACGTTTAATTTCTCCCTCACTGTAACCTAGTTCGTACATACTAGCAGCTTGAGAATCTTGTTCTGGTGGCACTTTGGGTTGTCCAGCCCAAGCATCAGATTTTCCTAAGTTAAACCAATCTTCATCAGTCATCCTAGAGCCGAATGTGTTCTGCGTTGTTTTGTTCATAAAAACCTCGCGGGAACGTCGAAAAACCGTGCATGGACGGCACGGTAGGAGACGGACGCGGGGATTTATTCCCCGTGACAATCAACCTAGTTGATACTTAATTATTTAATGTTACTCATCTAAAAGGGGCTGGTAAAGCAAGAATGTGATATTTTTGGCAAGAAAAGGCAAGACAAAAGTATAGAAGTTAGCTAAACTCATCCTCAGTAAATGAGAAAGCGGTGATGAGATACAAACTCTTGGGTAAAAGCGGGTTGCGAGTCTCTGAACTTTGCTTGAGAACCATGACCTTTGGTGAAGAGTGGGGTTGGGGAGCATCCCAAGACGAAAGCCGAAAAGTCTTTGATGCTTTCGTAGAAGCGGGCGGAAACTTTATCGATACTGCCAATGGTTACACAGATGGCTCTAGTGAAAAAATTGTCGGTGAGTTCATCGCCTCGGAACGGGAACGCTTTGTAGTTGCTACTAAATACTCGTTTCCTTTGCAGATGAACAACCACTCAGGCAATCCCAATGGCAGTGGTAATCATCGCAAAAACATGATGCAGTCGCTCGAAGGCAGTTTGAAACGCCTCAATACAGACTACATAGATTTATTCTGGTTGCACGCTTGGGACTATATGACGCCTGTTGAGGAAATCATGCGTGCTTTCGATGATATGGTGCATCAAGGCAAAGTATTATATATTGGTATTTCTGATGCACCTGCCTGGATAGTTTCCCAAGCGAATACTTTAGCGCAGAGTTACGGCTGGACGCCGTTTGTAGCGCTACAAATTGAGTATAATTTGCTTCAGCGAACACCAGAACGAGAGTTGCTACCGATGGCAAAAGCCTTCGACTTGGCAGTATTGCCGTGGTCTCCTTTGGGTGGTGGTGTGCTAACGGGTAAATACAACCGGCAAAGTCAGGGAAATGGCCAAGAACAAGGGCGACTCTCAACTACAGGGGGAGGAACTATTTCGGAACGCGCTTTAGCGATCGCAGAAGTTGTTACCCAAGTTGCCCAAGAAATTGGACGTTCACCTTCACAAGTAGCACTTGCTTGGTTACGCGCTCAAAGCGGCGTGATTATCCCAATCATCGGTGCACGTAAGGTATCGCAGATTAAAGATAATTTAGCCTGCGTTGATATCACTCTCTCGCCAGAACATCTGCAACGCCTGAACAAAGTCAGTCAAATTGAGCTGGGTTTCCCTCATGACTTCTTGCAGAATGATGTAATGCGCGATCGCCTCTTCGGTGGTACATTCAACCTCATAGACAATCATCATGCTTATGGATAGTGGTTAGTGGTTAGTGGTTAGTGATTAGTGGTTAGTGGTTAGTGGTTAGTGGGAAGAACCAACAACTAACTATCAATCCTACCTACTAACTACTATCTACTATCTACTATTTACTAACATTTTGCTTAGAATGCAATTATTTTATAGCGCCAAGAGAAAAATACCATCTATCGTCAGAGAGTTTCGTAAAGCAAAGCAATATCTGTAAACTCGTCTTGTCGAGCCAAAAAGAGAAAGAGAGTGACAACCATGAGCAAAAACGACCTGTCATCACGTCTTTATCCCAGCCGCATTGATATTCCTGCTGATGCACGCACCAAAATTGTTGAACTGATCAACCAAACTCTAGCAGCTACAACGGATCTAAAAACTCAGACAAAGCAGGCGCACTGGAATGTCAAAGGAACCGATTTCTACCAACTGCACGAATTGTTTGATGAAATCGCAGATGAGTTAGAAGAGTTCATTGATATGTTTGCGGAAAGAATTACCGCTTTGGGTGGCTATGCTTGCGGTACAGTTCGCATGGCAGCAGCCAGTTCTATATTGCCAGAATATCCTACTGATATTTTGGATGGTATGGAACACGTTACAGCTTTGGCAGAGCGTTTTGCACCTTACGCCAAGCATATCAGACAAGCGATCGATACAACTGATAACTTAGGCGATGCTGATACCGCAGACCTTTACACCGAAGTCTCTCGCACCATTGATAAACGACTCTGGTTCTTAGAAGCTCATTTGCAAGCAGCAGCACTCAAGCCAGGAAATGGTACCGCAGCAACCAAAACTCCAGAGAAAGCTGGCGTTAAATAACTAAGACAATTTAGTTGAAATCTCAGCAAATTGGTAATGCGTAATATAGTTAGTGGTTAGTAGTTAGTAGTTAGTGGTTGATGGTTGGTTGTTTGTTGTTAGTTGGAAAGACTGGCAACAAATAACTAACTACTAACAAATTCTGTAGGGTGCGTTATGGCAAGCCTAACGCACCATTATTTTATATATACTTCCTTGACTGTAAGTTAATGTAACAGCATCAAAAGAACAGTATCTTTTTGGTAACTACCTTACTTTTAAGTATCTACTTTTCATTTCCAAGTCATATAATCTAATATTGAGATAGGTAAAAACCAGGGTAAAAATAAATAACATTTTTGCTATTTAACAATATGATTGAACCCTGGTTTCACACATACAATAGTTTGACTTGTTAGCAATACATCTGATTCAAATTGCTAACAACTGCTGCAAGACCGCTGCACTTTGCTAAGAAGCTTGATTTAGGCATTTCTAAAACTACATAAACAATGAGGATTCACGTATGTTTTCAAATGCTAAAACTCATCTAATTCACGATAGAAACGCACGTGGTCGCACTCAAACAGGCTGGCTTGATAGCTACCATACATTTTCCTTCGGTAGCTTTTACGATCCTAACCGCATGGGATTTCGTTCTTTGCGTGTAATTAACGATGATCGCGTTGTTCCTGGTGCTGGTTTTGCTACCCACGGTCATAAAGACATGGAAATTTTCACCTACGTGCTGGAAGGTGCGTTAGAGCATAAAGACAGCTTGGGTAATGGGTCAATAATTCGTCCAGGGGAAGCACAAATCATGAGTGCTGGAACTGGGATTTTACACAGCGAATTTAATCCTTCTCAAACAGAACCAGTCCACTTCTTGCAAATATGGATTCTTCCCGATCAGCAAGGACTGCAACCCAGGTATGACCAAAAAGCTTTCCCCATTGAAGAAAGGCGTGGTCAATTACGTTTAATTGCTGCTAAAGATGGGCGTGATGGGGCTGTGAAAGTTTTTCAAGATGTTGATTTATACACATCTATTTTGGAACCTGGTAATGTTGTTAATTATCATCTCCAACCAAATCGTTATGGTTGGTTGCAAATTGCTCAAGGTGTAGCCAATTTGAACGGTGAAGAACTTAGATCAGGTGATGGTGTGCAAATGAATGGCGAAGAAAAACTTGAAATCAGCACTGATGTTGGTGCAGAAATCTTGTTGTTTGATTTAGGTTGATGTGGCTGGGATTAGATCCCTCCAACCCCCCTTTTTAAGGCTTGTCATTACCAACATTTCTAAAGTGGCTGTGTAATGAAATCAGCAGCCCAACACATATCTTGTAATCTCAACCAACCTCGCCATAAGGTCTGCCCGGTTGGCAGACCACCAGATTTACGCCCAAATTTCCCCTTCACTGTCTGTTCTCAATAGTTCTGGCAGAGGTTCTACATCCGGCGTTGTGATTGTCGTTGCTACGCAACCAAGGTATTTGTCCTGCTAGTCCCAAGATTTGTGGATTACCTGGTATTGGTGCTACTGCTAAACAACTATGTAGCATAATTCTTCGACCTTTACCGTCACCGATGTGACCTAAGCCCTAGACTTGCCGAGAATGTGTGTAATCAAGCTCTGATGTATCTTGGATACAGCATTCGCTGTTATGTTATTGTTTGTCGCTTTGTCTAGGGTCGCCGTGATGTGAGGCTCAACTAATGCTTGATGTTTAACATCTTCTTGGGCAAATCATCGATATGCGCACGAATTTCATCCACCCTTACATCAATCCGGTAGACTCGCCTGTGGGTTAGCCGCTATAGCTGCTCTGCTCCAACAGCGATTCGCTCTTTGTGTGCGACTACTATCCCCTCACTCAGCATCTCCCCATTGTTCAACTGCCCAAGTCTGGAGGTCTGTGAAATTTTCCAACTTCATACTCTGACTCTAATACACCCCTACTTCACTTTAAAAGATGTTGGTAATGACAAGCCTTAAAAGGTAGGGGTTCTCACCCTCCCGTGATACCTTGATAGCTAATTGAAACTTCGTTCGCGGCTATTCCTTTTGCTGAGCAATAAACATTTGCACAAACTTGCGAGCATCGGTCTGTGTTCGCTGCGTCCAGTGATAGACAAAAACTGCTTGCCAGTCAGCTTCCAAAAACTCACGCAACAGCAAGCGTTCTGTTTGGAGCATCATAATTAATTTTTACAAGGTTGTCCGTTGGGGGTAGCGTCGGGATAGAAGGTAACGATCGCTTTTTCTTTCCTAACAAAAACAGTAGAGAAAGTTTTTCCTGTCTCCCAATCCCGTACATTATAAATACATGCTCCCTCAGTATTTCCTTGGAGTTTAAAGATTTTAGTTGCATCTAAAAGCATTTCTTGGGCGTTGCTAAGGTAGCCGTAGCCTTTAATCACATCTGTGACTTTACGGTTCCCCTGGTTAATCACCACACCCATTGTATAAATTACACCAGGAACCACTTCTTCCCGGGCTTGATTATTCTCAAGGCGTCCGCCAATGCCTTGATTTTGCAGTTGCAAGTATCTACCGTAAAAATGCAAACCGCCTATGTCATTTTCGTTATATATTTCGCCACAAAAGATGTGTTCAAACCCCTGTCGTTTAAACCAAATATTAGTTAAATCTTGCAAAAATTCTGATTTTGTCTTTCTACCCGGACGCAGTTCACCGCCAGTCACTGTTTGCAGTTTGTCTAGGACATCTGGATAGTAAGATAAAAGCCGCTGAAATTGATTGGGACTAACTCTTGTACCGATAGAACCACAAATATTTAAAACTGCTTGGTCAAAAGCATTTAGCTTTGGTGGAGGTGGTGAGATGTCTAGCTGCTGTCCTGGTGGGAAACCAACAGGAACAGGGTTGTCTTCACGATCAAAAAAGGGCAGAAGTTTGTTATCTTGCTGTTGAGCAGCCACTGGACTGTGCAACCAAAGTGGAACAGCAACCAGCGAAATAAACAATCCTATTGTTAACCACATTAAGTTAATTTTAATCTCTTGGTAGTCTTTTTCATCTGGCGCCATTTTTGTTGTAGTCTTTGCAAGTTAGGAGCATGACCACCATAACGCCAGCTGACATAGGCTTGACAAATTTCATCTATTACCTTAGCCGTTGCAGTCGCATGATGCTGATATGAAATTTTGCCATACTCTAGGGGTGTTTGTGCCGGATGTTTGCCCAAACCTTTTTGGGATGTCCATTGCAGCATTTGTTGATAAAGACTTTCCATCGGTGGTAATTTCCTCAAAGCAAAGCGATCGCGCCACTCTCGCCACCTATCCCAGCCTAGCCAACTTAAGAAAGCTATTGCTGTCGCCAAGATTAAGCCTGTTAAAACACCCAACCAACCTTGAAAGAATAAAGATAAAAACCAAGAAAAAGCCTTGCTAATCCAGGCGAATATAGCCCCAAATACATTATTAAGTAAACCTGTCACCGGAGAGGGCAACCAGCCAGCAACCCAATTCCAAAACTGCTGTAGTGTGCTAAAAGTTTGATTCTCTTCTATAGAGGGGGGTATGAGGGGATGATTGGGAATAGGGTCAAAGGCGAACCAGCCATATTTAGGAAAATACACTTCTGTCATCGCATAGGCGTCAGTGTTGCGAACAACGTACATTCCCGTAAACGGATTAAACTCTCCAGGTGCAAACCCAGCCACCAACCGTGCGGGAATGCCAATGGAACGCAGCATTACTGTTAACACTGTGGAGAAATGATCTGGGTAGCCTCCTTTGTGCTTAAACAAGAAAGCCTTTACCAAGTCTTCCTTTTCATCCAAATAAGGCAGTTTGAGGGGATTTTCTGGAATTGTGTAGTTTTGCTTCAGATACTGAGCTAGGTAGAGAACCTTTTCATAGGTTGAGTCCAGTGATTTATTTGACTTCCCGACTCTTTCTTGATTGTAGTTAGCTAGGATTTCTTCGGTTCGTTTGCGTACTTTTTCGGCTATTTCAGGAGGAATTTGCAGATAGTAATTTTTAATACTTGGTGGATATTTAGTAGAGGCTTTTCCTAATAAAGTCCGATCGCGGTAGGGAACTTCGGAAATAACTGTGTAGGTCATGCCTTCCGATAATTCCACAGGCGATCGCAATCCGTCTTCAGCATCGACGGCTAGCATCGGTGTCGGAAAGTAAATCTCCTTGGGAGATGCCATTGCTGGAATTAAATTGGGCAAATCCGACACCACTGTATAAGTTTGCACAATCTCTTTGGTTTGAGCAGCGCTGACTGGGGGGTCAAGAAAAATTTGATAAGACCAAGGCGATCGCTTGATGCGTTTTACTTGCTCGTTACGTGAAATCTCCCATCCCTTTCCGGTGTAGCGGTCAAATCCCAGCACTCGCCAGAAACCTAAAGCTTGCGATCGCACCCGCATTACTACCTTGGGTGTCATCTCTCCCCGCAGGTTTTGGTTCATCTGGCTGTTAAAACCGTAATAAAAACTATTATCTTGCTTTCCTGGTTTGCCTGCTTGGCTGTCTGTTGTACCGCCGCTGACATCGCCTTGATTTTGAGTATCACCTCGGCGGACATAACCAGGATTGACAATTTGACGCCCTGTAAAATCGCCTTTGATTTCAATGGGAGAACTGACTGGAAACATCCGCAACTGATAGCCAGGAAGGCGGGGTAAAAGGGCAAAAATCGCCAGTCCCAGCCCAACAATCATCAAAAAATTAAAAATTAAAAATTTCCAATTCAAAACAACAGAGGAATTCCCCTGTTTAAATTTTTCATTCTGAATTTTAACCTGCTCCAGGCCGAGTCGGGAACGATAATCTAGGACTAAAGTAGGCAGGGCGATCGCTAAAAATAACAACAGCAGTGGGGCAAACGCTAAAGTTTGACTCAGCGTAGCCGCCACACCCAGCAAAATCAATCCAATCAGGGTTGAATAACCCAAGTCCTTGCGACGGGGTATATCAAAGCAATGCAACACCTGGAGTTGAATTAATAATTCCGCCAAAGCCAGTCGCGTATCATTCAACTCTCCCAGCAATCGCCCTAAGAAAGCACCCAGTGCTATTAACATTCCTATGGCGATGCAAAATTTAACTGAGATATTGCGATCGCGGCGACGGTAATAACTCCAAATAGAGCCTACTATTGAAAGCGGTACTGCCCAGAAACTGAAGCTAGTTTCAGCTGCAATATCCGTCGCCACAATGCCCACAACCACCAACGCTAGCACTAACACCCGCAAGGTAATTGAATCTTCTTCCACTTCTTTTACAGGCGACTGGAGCAAATCTTGCCGCCAGTCATGACCTAAAGGTAGACGCCAAAGCCAACTCATCCTGGAAAACTTAAACATTACAAATCAAAAGCAGCGGATAGGTATACAAGCAAAGCAATTATGTAGACGCCACTGACACAATGCGAGTGAGGTCAACCAACCTCCCTCGCATCACAATTTTCCTCCTCACTGCAGCTGTCCGTAGACGCCCTAATAACCGCTTTTTAAAAGATTGGCTCGGTTTCAAAACCAGGATGATATTCATTTCATAACAAGGGCTATTATCAAGATTCGAGTGCTAGCGAGAGCTAACTTTTAAGTCATTTTGTGGGAATAATCACAAATAACAACGGCTGTTGGTCTATTTGTTTCAACTCAATTGTCAAGGTGTAAGCCTCGTTCAGCTGTGTGCAGCACAGTTCTACACTCAAGCTTCCTGGACCTGAAGACTCTGCCCTTGCTTGAGAATCACTTCCTTGGAGCTTAATCACCCCTTTTGAAGGTAAGTGACCTTGAATTCGCAGTTTCGCCACCTGACCTTGAGATTGGTAAGCTACCTTCAGGTTCAGGACGCCAACACTAGTAAGCCATTGTCTTTCTAACAATGGATTTGTAGTCGAAATAGGCAGAGTTAAACTTTCTAGCAGTTGTTTAGCCGCCAGCAATGACAATGCCATTTGTTGCCGTGGTTGTAAATCTGAATAATCGCTATCCAGATTTGGCATTGCCTCGAGAGCATCTACAGATCTGTAGGGGCTCATTAACACACATCCTGCTAGGTCGTTCAACACCTGAGATTCGTTAGGGAAAAAGCTCTCCACAGCCTGAACCAATTTTGGCCCTAAAGGCAAAGAGGATGTTATCAGTGCTTGACATTTGTCAAGCAATTGCCGGAAAATTTTCTCCGGTAGGAGCATCGGCAAGTTCAGCTTAGACTGCTGTGCCGCCCACCCCCAGGTAGGAACTAGCCCCATTGCAGGCTCGTCTGCGCACTCGGGATAATCCACTAATTGTGTTTCCCAAGGGAATAATGGTGGGTGGTCTTCAATTTGTACTTGTAACCGACGCTTAAGGACGGCTTGGAAACGTTCTTGCACAGTAGGAATTTCTCCCAATAGAAAGGTTTGGGGCTTGAATCCCGACTCCCGATCGCTACCTGTGAACGCAGTCAGATCTGGGAGAAAGTTCTCTGCCCCGTTATTGTCCTCACATTCGAGTTGCATAGACTCTCCAGGATTGGCTGGTTCTGCCAACAACCGAGAGAGTAACTGGTTTTGTAAGGATCCTGAGTCACTATTCATGAGTGGCAGCACTTGATCCGGACACTAGAGAGTTACGAATCTCCCAAGCTTGTTCAAGAATTTTAAACCAGCGTTTTTGAAGTTGTGCCATAGACAGACCTAAAGTTTTAGCGATTTTTTCATCGGTTTGCCCCTGTTGCTTTAGTTCTAATAAAGACCGCTGCTTTTCGTCAAGCTGTTCGGTGTATGACTGCCATTGCTGGGGAGTTAAGCCCAGGTTGGTTTGCAAATCTGCTTCCAACCATTCGTGAACTAGTTCCCAACGATGCAACAAAGCGAACCGAATTAAATGATACTTGAAGCGCTGCTGTAAGTAATCCCTCTGGCGAGGGGTTAAGCCCAAAATTGATTCGATTTCCTGAGCCGATAAATCTTGGAGGCGCAGAGCAAAGTAATCAGCGCAATCTGTCTGTTGCCGTTCTTCTAAATAATTCATTAATTCCGCAATTACAACCGAACGCAGCGTGTCTTCTTGGGGTTCTGGTTCTGCTTGTGTCGCCATCGCACTTCGCAATTGCTGCACTGCTGGATCTTCCCAAGAACCATCAGCTTCGTTACCACTACCTTCTGCGGCCTGTTCTATGTCCACACAAGTTTCCGGGGGCTGCTGTTGCGAAAAGGTTTGTGCTCGAAGAATAATTAACTGCTGCTGACGCCCTGGTAGAGGAATCCGCCGTTTGCCATAGCGCTCGGTAAATGCCATGTACTCTGCTAATTCCAGCAGCGTTTTCGGACGATAAGATGGTTCTAGTTGGTTTTCTCGCCGGAAAGCGTTTAAAGCTTCTAGATAAAAACTTTGTAGGAAATCTTCAATGACAGTCAATCGCCCTTGATAGCTCAATTGTCTTTGCGGTGGATTAATGTAGCGATAAATAATTGCGCTCAAGGTACTATGTAATTCGACCCTACCTCGATTTGAACCTAATTGGTAGTACCTCAAACACTGTTGCTGGCGATGCTTCGCTAGGGTCATTGCCGAATTTTCTATAGAACCGGAAGCTTGAATACGTTTACTCTCATTGCAAATCCGGTAAACCTCGGCAGAAATTCGCATTGCGACGTCGCGGCAATTCTGGTCGGATGCCTTGGTTGACTGCTGAAGTTCCTGGAAAAGGAATGGAAATATCGCCTCCACGCCGATAGAACACTCTCCCCGAATAATTGTGGTTGCGGCTGATTTCATAAGTCTCGTGTTTTAACTGACCCTAACATACATATTTACAACCTGTATGACTGCGGGTATTGGGTTAGGAGTTTTGCGTATAAGCTAAACGCAGGACAGTCCTGCCCTGAGGATTTGGCTGAATTTATTATTCCCAATTCTTGTTTGATTGTTCGCACAACCATTTGCAGTTATAGCCAATACCAAGAAGCAGATTACAGGTGATTATGGATTTAGAAGCACAAATTCAATTGCTGATTGACAATGCACCCAAAGATGGTATTACACCAAAATTAGTTGCAGCAATTGCCCCTGCCCTCAGTGCGATCGCTCAAAAGTTAGGTCATCCCCAGTACTATATTCTCCAAAACTTGGATGAGAACTGGATTTTAACTACATTGAGCAATCGTGGAAATCCACCAGTAGAAAAGCAGGTAATTTATGCTTTTCCTACCATACAGGATATTTCCACCTCTTATAGTGCTGGGTTTGACCCTCAAGTAATAGCTGCCCCCATGCCTGTCACCCATATTTTGTTTCAGTTACTGGCATTAGAACCCGTAGATAGTATAGTGTTTTTTGACACTGATGGCACTAACACGCAAGAAATTGAAATCAAGCGAAGTGACTTGCAAAGTTTAGTTCAACAGGTTTTGCAACAAAATCGACCCAAAGGTCAAGTGCCCCCTGATATTGCCTGAGAGGCGCTGAGGTTAGGGACTAGAAGCGCTTAGGCTAGGGGCTAGTGTAAAAATATCCACTAATCCCTAATCTTAAAATTTCTAATCCCCAGTCCCTAGCCCCCAGTCCTTAGTATCTAATAAAGTCGGCTCAAAGTATAATCAGCAATCTTAATTAATGCTTGGCGTGATTCTGATGGCGGGAGAACAGCAAGCTGCTCAACTGCCAACTTAGCATGTTGAGCAGCTAAATCTCGCGCTCTTTGGATACCTTGGCTATCATTAATCAGCGCTATTGCTTGCTCTAAATCACCTTCTTGGGCAAACTTTCGTTCAATCATTACTTCCAAGTATGGTTTTTCTTCTAAGGCAAATAACACTGGTGCTGTCAAATTACCACTTTTGAGATCTGAGCCTGCGGGCTTACCCAAAGTATCTGTCGAACTGGTGAAGTCTAAAATATCATCGACAATCTGAAACGCTAAACCTAGATTGCGACCATAATTATAAAAATGTTCGGCAGTTTCTTTAGAAACTTCACTGATTACCCCTGCGGCTTTGGAACTGTTGGCAATGATTGAAGCACTTTTGTAATAACTCTTTTTTAAGTAAGTTTCTATCGAAATACTTGTATCAAAGTGATTTATTGCCTGCTGTGTCTCCCCAACAGCGTAATCCATAATCACCTCTGACAGCAGTTTCACGACCTCCAAATTGTCCAGATTGGCTAGATACCAGGAAGCTTGAGCAAAGAAAAAATCACCTGCTAATACAGCAACTTTGTTACCAAACAAACTGTGAACTGTAGGTACCCCACGTCGCATCTCTGATTCGTCTATCACATCGTCGTGTACCAAGCTTGCTGTGTGAATCAATTCTGTGATTTCCGCTAGGCGGCGGTGACGTGGTGTAATGTCTTTATCGAGCATTGTTGCCCGCGATATCAGTAAAACAATTGCTGGTCTGATACGTTTACCCCCAGCTCCGAATAGATGTTCGGCTGCTGCATACAAGATGGGATGGTGATTCCCAACTAGCTGTTTGAGGTTCTCTGCTAGTATTTGCAGGTCTGCTTCCACAGGGGAAAATAGAGAGGTAGCTGGGGTCATGGATTGGCGGACTCTGGCTTAGGTTACGAAAGTTTACATATCCTATACTCATTTTAAGATAACCCAGAATCAGCGCAAAGTTTTCGTTAGAAAGTTCCTTATTTTCAAGGCTTAAAAATAAAAGATACTAGTCTGTTTTTAAGCAGTACTAAATTTATACGATATAATTTATACATATATACTTCGGCAAACGTTAAATTTATCTGGCAAAAAACCAGTTTTTAATAAAAAATTAATTTTTTTACTATAATCTACTATGTAAACCTGACAACAGGTATAAATTAATTTCTTACTTATTACCAATAACTTATTACACATTAGTTATTTCTCAGATAAAGAAAAATTGCCTAATTCGCTTAACTGTATTAATTTAGAAATTTTGCAATTTAGCAGAAAAGTAGCCTGAAAAATCAGGGTTGTTGTGTTACGCTAAAATATAAGGATTTTAAATTTTTCCGATCTTCACTTCTAGATAAGGTAAATACAGTTAAGTATTTATACTTAATTAGTAGTGAATCTAAAATTAGTTGTCGCAGATGAAACTATGAAAGTTATTTCATAGGTTACAGATGCGTTATACGCACTTCTTGGTTAGGAGTTACATGTTTCCCTTGAGGAAGCAAAGTGGTCACATATCTTCAGCGCTATTTGCGCGTCAGTGTTGCTCCTGCCAAACAGAGGTACGTGTCAAGTAAGGCAGACTGGGTAGACTGCTGAAGCAGTAGTTAAATCTCCTGTTGGTTATTTAACTGCTGTGATAGGTGTGGTCTGCAAAAAATCATATCAAAACATAGTGTATTGAGCGGAGAGAACGAGAGTTCTACCGTTAGTTTGGCATGTAATGTAGAAGCCGCCAAGTGAGTACTTGCCTGGCTGAATACCTGCTAATTGTATTGAATTTATATTTCCTTGATAAAGGCACTGGTAGCAAAAATGATTTACGGGAAGATGCCTATGATGATTTTTATTTTAGCTTCTGGATATTTGTTCACAATTTATCTACTATTAGCACTGGCAAAGCGAACAGGAAACAAAACTACTTCTACTAGTGTTTCTTCAGCTGTTGCAGGAAAGCACCCACAGGATATATCGGTTACACCGAATGTAACTGAAGCCAGTAGTTTACGCTAGTGGAGAGTCAATAGTCAAGAGTCCATAGTCATTAGTTTATAAACTATTGACTATGGACTCTTGATCGTTAACTAATTACTAGAAACAACAGTGTTGGGGAAGCATACTACCTCAACCATTGGGGTACAACCCAGCCATTGTGCTGAGGATTGACCAAACTGTTGTGGGCAACCACTCACAACAAAGCGGGTTGGCAAAGCAGGGTAGGTATTTTTTAAGCCTAGTAGATCTAACTCTTTTGCACAAGCAGCCGCTACATGAACTGCTGGATCTACCAGCTTTAGAGAAGCGGGGATAAGCGATCGCAACACAGGAGCTAGGTGGGGATAATGAGTACAGCCATAGACTAAAGTGTCTATTTCTTGTTGTAGTAAAGGCTCTAAATAAGAACGCGCCACCTCTGTAGTGTAGGGGTCGTGAATGCGATTTTGCTCAATTAGCGGTACAAATTCCGGACAGCCTACCTGCCAAACTTGAGCTTCTGGATCTGCTTCGATAATAGCATGTCTATAAGCATTGCTCTTAGCAGTTGCTGGGGTAGCAATGACACCTATGCGCTTTCCATGCTGCACTGCTGCCATTGCTCCTGGTAAAATCAGTCCGAGAATTGGCATCTCAAATTCCTCGCGTACTATTTCTAATGCGAGGGCAGAACTAGTATTGCAAGCCATAATTACCATTTTCACCTGCTGCTGTTGCATCCAGGTGAGGATTTCTCGAACAAACTGGAGAATTTCTGCTTGTGAGCGAATGCCATAGGGAAGCCGAGCTGTATCCCCAAAGTAGATAATTGATTCATTAGGCAGTTGCCGATAGAGTTGTCGCAGTACCGTCAACCCACCCACACCACTATCAAAAATGCCAATTGGCGCACGTTGAGGTTCTTGAGAAAAATCGCAAAGATTGCCTTCAAATATAGACACAGACAAATTTTGAATTTAGAGTTTTGATTTAAGATACAGGATTTAGTAGGTCTTGTTATTAGTTGGTTGTTGGTTGTTGGTTGTTCCAAACAACAAATAACAAACAACAAACAACTATTAACTACTAACATTTAGCAATTTTTACTACACTTTTATCTTTGTCGTAGGTATTCGAGTATACCATTAGCTATTGCCTCTGCCATACGGTTTTGATATTCTGGATTTCCCAATCTGGGGTTATCCTCTTGACCGGTCATATAACCTGTTTCCACTAAGATTGAGGGCATAGAGCTTTTTCTGAGGACGAAAAATCTGGCTTTCCGTACGCCTCGGTCTTTAAGGGTAGGGATATTGCGGAGAATATTATTGTGAACTACTTGTGCGAAACGGTATCCGCTGTCGTAATAGTAAGTTTCCAAGCCATTCACATTTGGGCGTTTATCAACGGAATTTGCGTGAACGCTGACAAATAAAGTAGCATTTGTACGCTCGGCAATCTCTACTCTTCCCTGCAACTCTACGAAATAATCAGAATCCCGTGTTAGCACTGTTTGAATGCCATTCTGCTCTAAAACAGCAGCAATTCTCTTGCCAATAGGTAGAACAACATCCTTTTCTAACAATCCACCTATTCCTGGTGCACCGGAGTCTTTACCACCATGTCCGGGGTCAACTACTATTACCACTCGTCCTCTGGGCGCTGGACGTGGTGGCTGTGGCTGTGGCGCACTATCAGGATTATCTACCACAGATCCTGGTGATGGTTGAGGGTTAGGTTGTGGTAAGGGAGGTAAAACAGCACCAGGACGATTGCGTTGTAGTTCCACAGACACGAACTTGTCGCCAATTTGGTTAACTACCCCTATTTGCACTCCCGCAGCGGGTTGGACATAGACAACAACAGTACGAGGGTCTTGCTGTTGCAAGCGCACCCGCAGGATAGGACTGTTGGCATCCATGACTGGGCCTCTCACAGGTGTAGCCAATTTGGCATTGGGAACAGTAATGCGGAATAAACCAGAGGATCTATCCCAACCGCCACTTGCTGATAAATTGCGATCGCCTTTAATGATTAATAGCTTGCCAGTAGGACTAAGTTCCACAGCCTGAATTGTTGCCACTTCGTCGGTGGCGACGGGCGAAGGAATAGGACTCGGGCTAGGATTACTACCTAAACTGGGACGGTAACTATTATCTCTAGGTAATCTGACAGGACTACTATTAGGTAAAACTACTAAACCGCCAACAGCACTTGTGCTTGCCCGCCAATCAGGACTGTTTTTATTCACCTGCATCATCATCCTGACCGTGGGTGGTGTTGTACCTAATTCGGTGAATTGGATACTATTAACGCCATATCGATTGATACTTACATCTCGCTGTACTAAATTAGGTGACAAAGTTGCACCAGAGATATCAATGTTGATGGTGCTTTTGTCTTGACTGCGATTGACTTGAATCTGAGGGGTAGCACCATTAGTGCGAACAAAAAAACCATCGCCAGTGACTCTTACACTTTCTATTTGTGTTGTTCCAGTGCTAGCGCTGACTGTTGTTCCTTTATTCGCAACAATATTAGATGTATTCGCGGTAGTGTTAGAGGTATTTGTTGTTACTACACTATAAATATTTCGGGGAACAGTGGCGGCTGGCTGGAGTTGATTTCGAGGAACAGTGGTAGCTGGCTGGAGTTGATTGCGAGGAGCAGTGGCGGCTGGTTGGAGTTGATTTCGAGGAACAGTGGTAGCTGGCTGTAGTTGATTGCGAGGGGCAGTAGTGGCAGGTTGGAGTTGATTTCGAGGAGCAGTGGTGGCTGGTTGGAGTTGTGGTTGTGGTAATTGTACTTGCCAACGTTGAGCAGTTACCCCCTCAAATTTCACCTGCTGAGGGTCAAGGGTATAGCCAGGATTAAGTTCAACCACTACACGTGTGGTTTGTGGATTAAACTGTCCGATGCGGATTGAACGAATCGCACCACCGACTGACTGGACAAGCTGGGGACGCCCGAATTTAATACCTGGCAAATCAATGACCAACCGCGTCGGATTGAACATTAGTTGAGCGGTGGGTTGAACAGCACCATCAGTATTGATTTCTAACCGATTTTGATTGGCATCAAAACGCCAAGATTCCAAGTTCGCTGCATGTGCAGGCGAAGATAATAGGGAGGTACTTAAGACAATACCAGGTATCAACCAGTGCTGTAGTTTCACAATGTTTTCTCCTGATTCACATTCATACGAAAAGCGTTAATTTATCCAAGTGTTGGCTAATCCTCAAATTCTCACATCGTTACCACCCAAAATCTTAGCTTTTATTCCGATGTATCGGTTTGTACTTTATAAAGTGCTGCTTGATAAAGCCATAGCTAATGGCGTCAGACTTTAGCACGACTTTATAAATTGCGCTGTCGTAATAAGCAGGAAAAAATAGTCTGCTACTAGCAGCAGATTACACCAACAAAGTAATAACCAAAATTAACAACAGTAGTCAATTTTGGTCAATGATACGGTCGGTGATAAAGAATTTTTTATGTTGCGTAATTTCTGGGAATTGATGTATCGAAATGAGGGAAAGATTTACAAATAACACTGTGATAAGTGCTGAAAAAATAGCGCAGTTTCAGCAGAAATACGGTAAAGATAAAGTATTATGTTGATTTATCTTCGCTGGAGATATCGGAGGATACCACGAGCGATCGCTTCTGCCATTTGATTTTGGTAAGATGCACTTCGTAGCTTAGCGATATCTTGCCGACCACTCATATAACCAGTTTCCACTAAGATTGAGGGCATAGAACTTTTGCGGAGAACATAAAATCTGGCTCTTCGCACTCCCCGATCTCTGACATTCACACTTTGGAGAATGCTGCTGTGGACAATGCGAGCGAAACTGTAGCCTGTATCGTAATAATACGTTTCCAAACCATTCACATCCGGACGACCTGTACCCGCTGAATTAGCATGGATGCTGACAAATATATCAGCATTGGCACGTTCTGCTATTGCTACTCTTCCCGGAAGGGTAACGAAGTAGTCAGAACTCCGGGTTAATACCACTTGTACGCCATTCTTTTGTAATATCGCTGCGATCTTTTTGCCAATAGGTAATACGACATCCTTTTCTAACTTTCCTCCGATACCAACAGCCCCTGAGTCTCTGCCACCATGTCCGGGGTCAATCAAGACTACCACTCGCCCATTTGGAACACGGCGCGTTGGGGAAGGTTGGGGTTTATCTACAATAGGCCCTTCTGATAATGGTCGTGGGTTTGGTCGTGGTAGGGGGATTGTAACAATCGGAGGTCTAGATCTACCAGATGGCCCGGGTAACACAACCGGAGGTCTAAATCTACCAGATGAGCGTTGTCGCAATTCTAGTGACAAAAGCTCACCGCTGAGTTTGTTGAGTTGACCAATTTGTACTCCTGCTGCGGGTTGAACAAAAATAGCGACAGTACGGGGGTCTTGCTGTTGCAGGCGTACTCTGAGAATAGGACTGTTGGCATCGAAATCAGGCCCTTTAACATCAGAACCTAAGCGAGCGTTGGGAATAGTAATGCGGAACAGTGTAGAGGATCTATCCCAGCCAGCACTACCAGATAAAGGTCGATCGCCTTTGATAATTAGTTGCGTGCCATTGCCAGCCAATTCTACAGATTCAATTGTGGCTGGCGAATCAGTTTCAGAATTACGGGATGAAGAAAGCAAGGGTCTTGAACTGTTATCCCCACGTAATTGAGTTATTCTGCCATTGGTAGGCAACAGTACCAAACCATTCGCACTACTTACTGTCGGTCGCCAGTCAGGGGCATTTTTGTCCACCCGCATAGTCATGCGGACTGTGGGTGGTGTTTCATCCAATTTAGAGAATTGGATACTGTCAACACCGTAACGATTAATTGATAAATCGCGTTCCAAATCGGGTGATAAAGTCGCACCAGAGATATCCATGAAAATTCGAGTGCGATCGCTATTACGCCTTACCTTCACCTCTGGATTGCCACCATTCGTACGGATGAAAAATCCATCTCCCGTGACTCGCAAACCTTCAATTTGAGTCGTAGCTTCAGCAGTTTTGACTACCGTTTCTTTTGAACTAGATGTGGTAGAAGGTTTTGTTGTCACCACACTGTAAGTACTTCTGGTAGGTGAGGCAGCAACTTCTTCCCGTTTTGGCTTTGGTAATTGTACCCGCCAGCGATTAGCAGCTACCCCTTCAAATTTCACCTGCTGAGGATCGAGGGTATAACCTGGGCTGAGTTCAACCACTACGCGTGTAGTTTGTGGATCAAACTGTCCAATCCGGAGCGAGCGAATCGCACCACCGACTGACTGGACAAGCTGGGGACGCCCGAATTTAATACCTGGCAAATCAATGACCAACCGTGTCGGATTGAACACTAGTTGGGCAGTCGGTTGAACAGCACCATCAGTATTGATTTCTAACCGATTTTGATCGGCATCAAAACGCCAAGATTGTAGGTTCGCTGCATGTGCAGGCGACGATAATAGGGAGATACCCAAGACAGTACCAGGTACTAACCAGTGTAGTTTCACAGTGCTTTCTCCTGAGTCGCATTCATGAGAGCGGTCAATCTGTTATGTAAAAGCGTTGGTCAATCCTCAGGCAGTCACCGTCAACTTTTAGCTTCGATGAGTCAATTACTTTATTCGGTCGCTGGTGTCGCAGTTCACTTTTATTTTTAGATGTATGGTTTTGCGTCCAGATAAAGTCACGGTTGATGGCGTAGAATTTTAGCATAAACTTTACTCTTTTCTATGCCTTTTTGCCAGGGAAATTTAGTCTGCAAAGCATCAGATTAAACCAACAAAGAAATAACTAAAATTAACAATAGCAGTCAATGCTAGCAACATACACTTGCGTTGCCAAAAGATTTTTTGAGTTTTTTGATTGTTGGCAATCAATGCACCTGGTTAAAAAATCAGCTTTTCTTAACTGACAAGACAAAAATTGCAGGTCATACTTTTTAATTACTTCAAAAAAGCACAACAGACCAATGTAAGGAAATATTACAGTAAAAGACACCGGGAGAAGCTCCGCAATGCAGTGGCTCCTCTTCTTTATTTTCAAGACAGTCAGCCATATGATTTCATCACATAACAAAGTGTGAAAATCTTTTTCACTTCTAAGTTCTGCATTATTTTTAAGACCAGAAAGTAATTACATCAGCAATATTAATAGTAGTTAAGAAAAACTCCTTCAAAGGTACAATCACAGGCGACGGACAGTAGGAGACATAAGTTTCCTATGCTAATCTTAAAGTCCTAAATATTGTCAGAACTAAATAATGATTGAAGTACAGACGCTCAACAGTGCGCCTGTACACAAAAATTTTACTTACCCTCCTGAGAATTGGAATTACCTTTGAGATTCTCATTATCATTTGATGTCGACATCATCGCACCAGATGATTTTATTGCCACAGGAGCCCCAGAAGAGCCATCTAAAATCAGTTCATTGGAATCTCCTGCTGCCATTTGTGGTTGCGGAAATACGAACCGCAGCAAGGGAGGGGCTAAAAAGGTTGTGAGGATGACCATCATGATAATTGCCGCCTCCAATGGTTTGGAAAGAATGCCAGTACTGGCACCAATACCAAGAAATACCAATCCGACTTCGCCCCGAGGAATCATTCCCACGCCAATTGCCAAACGATTGATTTGGGGTTGACCAAAAACGCTTAAGCCAGTCACAACTTTACCCAGGATAGCTACCAAGATGAGGAAACTGGCCATAGCAAGACCTTCGCGGTTGCTAGGAATCGCTGGGTTTAAAACTCCCAAGTCAGTTTGTGCCCCGACAGTCACGAAAAAAATTGGCACTAGCATATCAGCAATCGGGATGATTTGCTTTTGCAGTTCTTTGCGCTTATCTGTTTCCTCCAGAACCAAACCTGCTGCAAAAGCTCCCAAAATCGCTTCTAACTGAATAACGGCGGCAATATATGCCATCACAAAAGTGAAAATGAATGCTGGTATGATCAGTTCACCGCGCGTTTTGAGTTGATCGACGATCGCCACAAAAGTTTTGTTGAAAACATTACCTAGGGCGATCGCACCCAAAAGAAAAGTACTGGCGCTAATAATCAAATAAACAACCTTGCCAACATCGACTGCACCATCTTTAGCAAGACTGGCCACTACTGCTAAGACAATAATCCCCAGTACATCGTCAATAACGGCTGCACCAAGAATAATTTGCCCCTCTTTGGAATTCAAACGCCCCAATTCTGACAAAACTTTGGAAGTAATACCAATACTAGTGGCAGTCAGCGCTGCCCCAGCAAAAATCGCCGGAACTGCTGGGATTCCAAACAAAATCATCAAACCTGCCGTGCCAGCAGTAAAGGGTACAACAACACCCACTACCGCTACAACTGTGGCTTGAATACCCACTGCCATCAAGTCTTTTAAGTTTGACTCCAAACCAATTTCAAACAGCAGGATGATTACACCCAATTCTGCCAAAACAGAAATAACCTCTGACTGGGCCACAAACACACTGTCTGCGGCATCAGGACTTAAACCAGCAGTGGTTTTGAGAAACGAGATGATTAGAGAATTAGAACTATCTGCCCCTCCTTCAGGAAATACCAACAGATGTAGGACAGATATACCTACAACCACACCGCCTACGAGTTCACCTAAGACAGGCGGCAAACCGAAGCGGTTGGATAATTCTCCACCGAGTTTACTGGCAAAGTAAATAACTACCAAACTCAGCAGTACTGCTGCTACTACCAGCGAACTATCTGCTGTTTCACCTGTCGTTGCCAATAGGGGTAACGAGAAGTTGATTGTGCCTAAAAACTGCATTGACTGTGTGGAAATCATTCTTTCTAATTTACAAGCTGTCGAGCTTCAGCTTTTGTTATTTGTCCTTTGTCATTTGTTCTTTGTCATCTGTCAAAAGCTATTAACTAATCGACGAGTGTGTATCCAAGCTTCCCCGCAGGGTAACATTCGAGCAATAGCTTATTGCTAAAATGCCAGGACTACCTACAAAATGCTTCACCCCTACTACCTGATAATTGTAGGAGCTGCTGCCAATGCGACTCTGACACTGGGACTACAGATAGTCTAGGGAGACGCAGCAAATCAAAATTTTCAAAGCTACTGTCCTGCTTGATTTGAGCTAGGGTAACGGGTTGAGGCACTCTTTGTATTGCCTTTACATCCACAACAACTCTTTTGGCATTATCCAATTTTGGATCGGGGTAAGGTTGGCTCGTTATCTCTGCTACACCCATAACTTGCCGCTCCTTGCCAGTGTGATAAATTAACGCCAAATCCCCTACTGTCATCATACGTAGATGCTTGAGAGCTAGGGCGTTGCTTACTCCATTCCAAACTGTACTGCCATCCCGTTCTAAATCGGAGTAGGAATACTCTTCCGGCTCAGTTTTCAGCAGCCAATACGCCATGAAACTATCTCCCAAAGTCTGAGTGTCGTTTTTTAAGTTTCTAAAAATGTAACCGTCTTAGAATAGCGATTATTACGTGTGAAAGTAAAAACAAATAATTGTTGATGGTTGATAGTTGATTGTTGGTAGGGGCGCAAGGCATTATGCCCATACAGTGGTTAGTTTTTCCATAGACGCGCCAGCGGTGAGCAGCGCGTCTACGGTGCAGGTACAACAAACAACAAACAACTACCAACAAATCATTATTTTTCTGAGGAGTGAAAGTTAAATGAATAAAGCTGCCTTGTTGGGTTCTCAGCTATTTGCTGGGAACTTGTGGAAGACCGTATCTTTAGCCATGCTGGTATGTGTGACTTTTGCCCAGCCTGTTCTAGCACAAGAGAAAGAGAGGATGTTCAGAACTCTCACAGTGACTGGTCGCGGGGTGGAAACAATTCCTGCTACCTTAGCTCAAGTTGTTTTGGGTGTAGAAGTTCAGGCTAAAACTGCACAAGAGGCACAGCAAGAAGCTGCACGCAGGTCATCAGCTGTAGTGACACTGCTTAAGAGCCGTAATGTGGAGAAATTGCAGACTACTGGTATTACTCTCAATCCAGTGTATAGCTATAAGGATAATGTGCAGCGCTTGACAGGCTATGCTGCTACCAACACCGTCAGTTTCCGTATTGCTACTGATAAAGCTGGTACGTTATTGGATGAAGCCGTGAAAGCAGGTGCGACGCAGATTAATAGTATTAGTTTTGTCGCTACTGATGAAGCGATCGCCCAAGCTCAAAAACAAGCATTCAAAGAAGCTACTCAAGAAGCTCAGCAACAAGCTGATGCGGTTTTTAGCGCCTTGGGTTTCCAGCGTAAAGAGATAGTTAGCATTCAAATCGATGGAGCAAATGCGCCACCACCACCGCCACGTCCGATGCTTCGTACGGAGGCTGCCAAGGTAGCGGATGCTGCTACTCCTGTAGAAGGCGGTGAACAGCAAGTAGAAGCATCGGTGACGTTGCAAATTAGTTATTAGTTAGTGGTTAGTGGTTAGTGGTTAGTGGGTAATAAGGAATAGGGAATAGGTAATGGGAAAGAAAAATAATAATCACCAATCACCAAGTAGCAATTAGTAACTACTAACTACTAACTACTAACTACTAACTACTAACTACTAACTAATTAAAAATTTTCAGGGTTAGTATCCATCATCTCTGCCTCTGCATCTCGTTTGGAACCCAATAAATCTAATTGGTCTACTCTGATGACTGGTGTAGAACGGAGTGCACCTGTGCTGCGATCGTTCCAAGTGTCAAATTTCAAGGAACCTTTAACTCCGATCAGACTTCCTTTACGTACAAACCGACCAGCCACCTCTGCTGTATTTCCCCATAGTTCTAAGTTAAACCAGTCAGGTTCATCACTATTGCGCGATCGCCTTCTGACCGCCAGTGTTAATTTACACTTGACACTACCACTGTCCTCGAAATATTTCATATCTGGGTCGCCGCCTACACGACCGACTAGGGTGACAATATTAATACTCATGTGTGTTACCTTCCAGTACAGGCGTACTCATTTAATCGTGACTCCCATCATAGCGAATTCTCTGCCTGTAGAATAGAGTGTTAAATAATTAACAATTATAAATACTGATGCGAATGATAAAAATTACTCTGTTATAAATACAAAAGTATACGGATATGCTCCCGTAGTTAGAGAATATAAAAAAGTAAAAGCCACAGACAGGCAAAAGATTCCGAAAAGTTATAAAAAGATAACCTAGTTTACTGGACTCAGGTCAAAAAAAGTAATAGAATCCTGCACGATTCTGTCTTAGGGTAGTAGTCAAAAATATCAAAATAGGGGGCAACAAGACGCGTGGGTCTTTTCAGTAAGTTTTCCTTATCGCGAGATATGGGTATCGATCTCGGTACCGCAAATACCCTCGTGTATGTATCAGGTAAAGGTATAGTTCTCCAAGAACCGTCAGTAGTTGCCATTGACCAAAATGAAAAGGTAGCACTGGCAGTGGGAGAAGATGCTAAAAAAATGCTCGGTCGAACACCTGGAAACGTGATTGCCCTCCGTCCCTTGCGCGATGGTGTAATCGCCGATTTCGACACAGCCGAGCTGATGCTCAAAAGCTTTATTCAGCGGGTAAATGAGGGCAAGTCACTAGTGTTACCCCGGATAGTCATTGGTATTCCCAGTGGTGTAACAGGGGTAGAAAGACGAGCTGTGATGGATGCTGCCACGCAGGCAGGTGCTAGAGAAGTCTACTTAATTGATGAGCCTGTGGCCGCTGCCATCGGGGCAGGATTACCTGTAGCCGAACCAACTGGCAATATGATCATCGATATTGGCGGCGGCACAACAGAAGTAGCAGTACTGAGTCTTCAAGGTACAGTACTAAGCGAATCAGTACGCATTGCTGGGGATGAACTCACGGAATCAATAATGCAGTACATGAAGAAAGTTCATAACCTGGTAATCGGGGAACGTACTGCTGAGGATATCAAGATTCGCATTGGTTCTGCCTATCCGACTCACGATGATGATGATGCCATGATGGAAGTCCGGGGTTTACACCTACTCTCCGGTTTACCGCGAACTGTAACCATCAAAGGGCCAGAAATTCGTGAAAGTATGTCGGAACCGCTATCAGTAATCATCGAAGCTGTAAAGCGGACTCTGGAGCGCACACCTCCAGAACTAGCGGCAGATATTATTGATCGGGGCATTATGCTAGCCGGTGGTGGTGCTTTGCTGAAAGGACTCGATACGTTAATTAGTCATGAAACGGGGATTGTGACGCATGTTGCTGCTGACCCTCTCAGTTGCGTGGTTTTGGGTACAGGTCGTGTGTTAGAAAATTTCAAGCAGCTAGAACGAGTGTTCAGCGGGCGTTCTCGAAATATGTAGCTAAAAGAAGTAATTTTTAGATATTGGTTTTGTTAAAAAAACAATATTGACGATAGTTATACGGCTAAATAAAGGTATATATGTTTACATTACGTCGCTGGTGGGAGCATAAAGGGTTACAAATTGGGCTGCTTTCTCTATTAGTTGTTAGCGCTTGGGTAGTTAGACAAACTCAAGGAACACTGTTACTAGAGCTTTATCAGGGAATTACCAGCCAATTTCAGATTGTGCAGCCAGGCCCTACGTCAGAGGAACGCTTGCGGGATGCTCGGGTATTAGAATTAGAGACCCAGATAGTAGAATTAGAAAACCAAAATAAAAAGCTAAAACAGTTACTGAGTTACGTTGAAAAAGAGCCTTTGTCTTCTCGTCCAATACCAGCACGGGTAGTGGGGCGTAGTGCCGATAACTGGTGGCAACAAGTGATCCTCAATCGCGGTAGTCAGGCGGGGATTCAGGAAGGCTTTGTAGTCAAGGCTGAAGGTGGATTGGTAGGTCTGGTAGAAAATGTAACTCCTAACACTAGCCGTGTATTGTTAATCAGCAACCTAAAAAGCAAAGTCGGTGTAAATATCAGCCGTACGGGAGCTAAAGGGGTTCTACGGGGCGATGCTTCGGCAGAAGGGGTGCTAGAGTTTTATGAAAAAGTCCCCAATGTTAAACCTGGAGATGTAGTTGTTACATCTACCTACAGTCAAAAGTTTCCGTCTGGGTTAGCAGTGGGACGAATTAAATCTTTAGATTTAAAGAAACTTCCAGCTTCTGTGGCGAAAGTCGAACTGTTTCCGCCAATTCGCTCTTTGGATTGGGTAACTGTGTATCCCAAGCCAGAAAACCAGCCGATGGAAAATCCCCTATCGGCAAGTCAACAGTCGCAGAAATAAAGAATATGAAAATTCCTGCGTTTCGGGGTGGCAGGCAAAATAAGCCAAAATCGCGATCGCGAAAATCCATATTTCACATCAACCCCATTTCGCGTTGGCATCCCCACCTCCGACTCATAATCAATTGGATTGTGATTTTTGGGTCTGCAATCCTATGCTTGCTGATGCTGCCTACCCGCCTTCCTGGTATGGAATTATTGGGAATTGGCCCTAACTGGTTGTTAATTTGGGTGGTAGCTTGGAGTGTGAAGCGTACACCTTTACAAGGTGCATTGGCTGGTATGGTTTTGGGGTTACTTCAAGATGCGATCGCATTACCCGATCCTACTCATGCCTTAAGTTTGGGAGCAGTAGGGTTTCTCACAGCTTTACTTCAGAAACAGCGTTTTATCCAAGAAGATTTTATCTCGATCGCTCTGATTGTCTTTGGAATGGCGGTTCTGGCAGAAACTATTTTTGCCTCACAATTGACATTGATGGGCGATCGCAATATAACAGACATCTGGGCTTATTACCAGAAGGTCGCTCTTGCTTCTGCGATCGTTAGTAGCCTCTGGGCACCAGTGGTTTATTTTCCTTTAAATCGTTGGTGGCAGCGACTAAAATTAGCAGAGCAGCAATCTTAAACAAATTTTCAAAGTTTCCAATCGCGGAGTGTGGATAGCCTGGATTACAACCCAGGCAAGGAGTGAAGAGTGAGGGTAGCTTGGGTTTAATCTCGAGACATAGCCCTCACTCCTAATTTTTTTCTGGAATTTTGGCAACCTCTGGCAAGATGGATTAAAGCTAGAGTTAAGGGATTAGAAGCTAAGGGTTAGTAGTTAGTGGGAGCGGGTATTGCTGATTATCTTTCGGTTAAAATCAACTATTTATCTTTTAAAACCGCCCGTACAGTGGTAAATAACCAACAATTCCCTAATCCCCAGTTCCTCTATTTCATAAAATTATGGATAATTCTCCAGTGGTTGCCCAAACAAATGCATCCCCGCCAAATAACAATAGGGAAAATGCACTTATAGTAAGTTCGGTGATTAAATCGGATTCATACACCCACGAACAGGTAGGAACTGACTTTGATCGGGTAATGATGCAGCGATGTTTGGAACTTGCCCGTCGCGCTTTGGGACGCACTTCTCCTAATCCGTTGGTTGGGGCGGTGGTTGTCAAAGATGGAGAAATTATCGGGGAAGGCTTTCATCCTCGTGCAGGTGAGCCGCACGCAGAAGTTTTTGCCCTCAAAGCAGCAGGTGAGAACGCTCGTGGGGCAACTATTTATGTCAGTCTAGAACCTTGCAATCACCACGGACGCACTCCTCCTTGTTCGGAAGCATTGATTGCTGCTGGGGTGAAAAAGGTAGTGGTGGGTATGGTTGACCCTAATCCACTAGTAGCAGGTGGTGGTATTGCTCGGTTACGCACAGCTGGGATAGAAGTAGTGGTGGGAGTGGAGGAAGAAGCCTGTCGGAAATTGAATGAAGGCTTTATCCATCGCATCCTCTACAAACGACCCTTGGGAATTTTGAAATACGCCATGACTTTAGATGGCAAAATTGCTACCACTACTGGTCACAGTACTTGGATAACCAATCAAGAAGCCCGCAGCATAGTCCATCAAATGCGGGCTGCTTGCGATGCTATCATTGTCGGTGGAAATACGGTGAGATTTGATAATCCACGTTTAACCAGCCGTCAGCAGGGAGCGCATAATCCCCTGCGGGTGGTGATGAGTCGCAGTCTTAACTTGCCGGAACAAGCTAACTTGTGGCAAACAAAAGAAGCTCCTACTCTAGTGTTGACAGAAGTAGGAGCTAACCCTGCTTTTAAGGAACTGTTGCTTCAAGGGGGGGTAGAAGTAATAGAATTGTCACCACTGACGCCAGAACGAGTGATGGCTTATTTATACGAGCGAGGTTTTTGTAGCGTGCTGTGGGAGTGTGGTGGGACTTTGGCAGCTAGTGCGATCGCTCAAGGAGCAGTGCAAAAAGTCCTGGCGTTTATTGCTCCAAAAATCATTGGTGGTAGTCATGCTCCAACACCTGTCGGTGACTTAGGTTTTACCACCATGACCGAAGCATTATCCTTAGAACGTGTAGAGGTGCGTGTGGTAGGAGCAGATTGTTTAATAGAAGGCTATTTGCCACAGAAGAGTCATTAGTCCTTTGTCATTTGTCATTTGTCATTTGTCCTTAGTTTTTACCAATGACCCTTACGGGTACTCTGCGAGAAGCCCTACTCTGCGAGAAGCCCTTCGGGTTCGCCAGTCCCCCATCGTGACGGAGACCGCCAAGACGGGGGCTGGTCTCACCGCGCTGCGCGCGTCTACGGAGTCGCTCATGGGGGGAACCCCCTTTGGAGCGCGCTGCTCACCGCCCTGCGGGCGTCTACGCCAGTCGTACCTTGCACCGAAGCCGCGCTGCGCGCGTCTACATGGGCGAGACCCCCTTTGGAGCGCGCTGGCTCACCAATGACCAATGACCAATGACCAATGACCAATGACTAAGATATTTAGATTTTGTTGTCATGAATACTGACGTTCATTAGCTAGATCGCGGATGAGGGATAGACGGGATTTAACGTAGTCACACAGGAAATCGGTTTCTTGGCAATCTAGCAAAGCTTGTGTTGTGGTTTGTTTTACCAACCACTGTACTAAGCTAGCATCGTCTAATTGCAACAGCGTCTTTGTTTGGGTGGCTTCAATTATTGACCAAAGCTGACGCATAATCCTGGGAGTCATTAGACCTCCATTTCTTGATAATGTCAGTTGTTTTCAGGATACACAATTTGATTTGAAGCTTCCGGTATTAACGTACAAGCTGACACAAGTGTTATTACAAACTTAATATTTTGATTCATATCTTGATGAAGATTAAGAAAGGTGATATCAAACAGAGCTTTTCACAGAAATTAACTTTATTTAAGCTTGAAAGTGTATTCAATTATTCATGTCATTTTTTAAGTAGAAAGACTCAATTAAATAAAAGCTCGTAGTCAGGGCTTGAGCCGCTTAAAACCCTTGCCCAGAGAGATAAATCACTCATTACAAACTATATTTAATTACGTCCACCTACTTATCAACCAACAATGTCAAGCAACTATAAATTATTAATTATTAATATTAACTCCACCCTTGCATTTCCACTAATTCTATACACAATTCATTGATTTGCTCTAAGTCAGGTTTGTCAGGCAGAATTGATTCTTCATAAAATTTTTCCATTTCAACCATCAAATCCTCTGCCATTTTCATCACCTGCTCATAAGAATAATCACCTCTGAGTATCGCTTTTAAATCATCAGCATCTCCAGCGATATTTCTGTTTACAATCAATTCTCCTAACTGTAATATTTCTAAGCCACTACGTAGTAACCTAATACAATGCATCCCATGCTTGAGGTCAAAACCTGATTTTCGTTCCATTTCTGCCCGAGCAGGATTTCTATTCTCTTGCCATGATAAATAAGCTTTCCATTCTCTTAAAGCATTTTGATAGCTTTGACTTTTCTGCAATAGGCGAATAAAATCCTTACGGCTATTGGTTAAGTTTTGAGTATATTCTAGAGTTTTATCGGGCAATGTATATTGTTTCAGCACAGCTTTAAAATCAATATCTGCTGTTAGCAACTGATATAGTTGCTCTGCTTCTTCTAAAAATTCAATTTTGCCTTTAATTAAGTTATAAAGATACTCCAAAAAAGCGTTCAATTCTTCTTTAGTAAGCGGTGGTTCATCTTCTACACCAAAATCAGATGGTGCTGGTTTTTTTGTCGGTGGATTTAATAACCACTTACGATGAGTTTCCATCTTTTTGATTTGTGCAAAAGCATAACCAGAGTAAGTATGCTTGACTTTCTTAGATAAAAAGAGCTTTCTATGGTTAATTAAGTGCTGTCCTACTGACGTTAATACCGGATATTCATTTAACCACAGCAATTCTAAAACATTGGGATTTGCTCCAGCTAACAACTGGATAATTTTTCTTAATTCGTATATTACTGTATCTTTATTTCCATCTATAAATGAAAATATTCCTGGCTCATCCCAACCAGTATCTTTTTGTTCAATCCGATCAAAACCCAAGTAATATCTTTTAGGAGCGATAAACACTCCCCGATAGTCATAGTCAGAATCTGGGCGGTTTAAACCATAGCCGTGACTACCTGCTAAACCAATCAAAATAGTTCTTGCCTCAACTTCTATTCTTTTCATATTTTTGTCGAGATGTCAGCAGGAATTAATGTTATGTATTGTACTAGTTTCTATAAGTAGATTTCATTATATATGACTTTTTTATACTCTACATCCAATGTGAATTCATATTCAGTCGGTAATAGGGAATAAAACTATAGGAATCCGGTTTGATGATTGAAAAAATCTAAGTACACGTAGGGTGTGCGATCGGCGAGAGTACGGCACCAAAAACATAGAATGGTGCGTTACGCCAAAGGCTAACGCAACGGCAATAAAGGGGGAGGAAAATCCACACCCCTTTTTGCCTCCCCTACGTATCTTTTCAAAAATCAAATACTAGTCCTATACCAATTACATCTTCCCCTATAAAAATAATTTTAGTAATTACTTTTTTAGCTATTTATACTTAGTCTGCCTGCTCCGTAATTTCCCGCACTTTTACATAAAATTCATTGAATACACGTAAGTAAGAAATGCCATCATGTTTTATACATAAACTTATATTTAGTAATGCAAACTTTTTATAGCAAATCATACAGATTATAGGTAGATTTCAGGAAATGATTGCCATACTTGAGAGTGAAAAATCAATCCCAATTAGGAAGGCTCTTTTATAATCAACTGGTGGCTATGACAACCTTAAAATCTTGTGTTTCATCTTGTCGGTACTGTCGCCATTACACACCTGTAGGACAACGTGGAGGCACGTGTAATCTATTAAATGTAGCAGTCAAATCTGGGTGGAAAGCTTGCTCTTTATCCATCCCATCTTTTGCACCTTCTTGGGAACACATAGACAGCATTCACAGCATTAACTCGAAACACTAACAATTGCTATCCAAAAAATCATTTGTGACCAACAATTAATTTTCTGTATTCACATTTTGCACGCCTATGCAATAGTCGAGAGCCTCTGGCTCTTATTAAGAATGGTGCAAAATCTCAGCATAGCCAGTGCAAATCCTCACATCACAGCTTGTCTTTTTGCTAGATTAAAGTGCATTGGGTAATTTAGTTGACTCAATCGGATTTAATCTAGTATAATTTTAGATTGTCTGTCTATTTTCCAGCTCGGATCAGGTAGACATACTACAAAAGCTGGTAAACAGAATTTCAAGAACGCGATCGCTCGCGTTTTTTTAAAGGACAAAGCCAGCTACCTGTACGGCAACTGACTAAGGACAATTACATGACTTACGCAATCATTGAAACTGGCGGCAAGCAATTACGAGTTGAACCAGGCCGCTTTTATGATATCGAACTGCTTTCTGCCCAACCGGATGAAAAAGTTACTATAGAATCAGTGCTATTAGTACAACACAACGGTGAAGTTACAATTGGACAGCCGTTAGTGTCAGGCGCAAAAGTAGAAGGAACGGTGATGCGGCATTTCCGGGGTCGCAAAGTCATCGTGTACAAAATGAAACCGAAAAAGAAAACCCGGAAAAAGCGGGGACATCGCCAGGAAATCACCAGGCTAATGATTGACTCCATTAGCCTGAATGGTTCTGTGCTGGCTTCAGAAGCTGAAACCGCCCCGACAGCTGATGAAACCGCTGAAGCACCAGCACAAACAGCTGCTGAATAATAGAGATAGTAGTTAGTAGTTAGTGGTTAGTGGTGAGCCAGCGCGCTCCAAAGGGGGTTCCCCCCATGTAGACGCCCGCAGGGCGGCTTCGGTGCAGGGTACGACTGGCGAACCCGAAGGGTTAGTTGGTTACTACTAACTACTATCTACTAACCACTAACCAATTCCCATTATCAAGAGGAGAAAATCATGGCTCATAAGAAAGGAACAGGTAGTACACGCAACGGTCGTGATTCTAACGCTCAGCGTCTGGGTGTCAAGCGCTACGGTGGTCAAGTTGTCCGTGCAGGCAATATTCTTGTGCGTCAGCGCGGTACTAAATTTCACCCCGGTAATAACGTCGGTATTGGTAGCGATGACACTTTGTTCGCCTTAGTTGACGGCGTAGTAACTTTTGAACGCAAGGGCAAAACCCGCAAAAAAGTCAGCGTTTATCCAGCTGTTACTGAATCTGCTGTTGCGTCTTAATCCCCAGAGTATAGTGGTGGGCAATGCCCACCTTAGCTTGAAATAGGTGAAAGAAGGGTAAAGAAAAGCTAGGATAAATTCTGATGCGTTCGGTGTCTGTTGTAATTGATGATAACCCTTTTAAGATACTGTTATATAGTCTGACACTACCTTTGCTGCTAATGCACCTAAACCTAAACCTGTTAGAGAGAATATGTTTGTAATCCAAAAGGTCAGCCCTTCTTTAAATCCTGCTGCTTGAAAGTCTATCTTCACCAAAATGACCGCAGCAGTAATCACCAAAATATCCAGAAACTGACGGAACCAGGCAAGAATAAGAAAAAATAAAAAAGCCCCTAAGACTGCAACACCGAAAGACCTAACATTTGATGCAAAGAAGCTAATCGAATAATCAGCCATCTTTGACCAAGGAATAGTCAAGCCTCCTACAAAAACTAAAATGGCAAGGACAACTAACACCCATACATAAGGCTGAATATTTGCGTTATATAATACCCAACCTAAGGTAGTATAGGTAGACAGCAGCAGCAACAGAGAAAGCCAGGGAAGTCTCTTCAAAATTAACATGGGTTGTTATTCTCAGCAGCGAGTTAAGTTTTTATTCCAAAACTATACAGACGCAACTAAGTAGTTAAGCGTAAATATTAATGTATTTTTTGTAGCCACTGCTAGTGGTTAAGCTAATGTACCTCTAAGTTACATAATCCGAAGACGCGGTAACGCAAAGACAGCAAGACGCAAGACGCAGGGATACAGATTGAACGATTGTTAGCTTATTACTTTAATCTTCTTATTTGTTTTTACTGCAATCAATAGGCGATTATGCTTCCCAAGAGCCTTTTGTGCAAGTTGACAGAAATTTTTAGCAAAAAGTAAATTACATATATTCTTAAACATTTGTAAACTGTTAGCAGTTACGTAGCCGCGTGTCACATCTTGATTAAGGAAATATCATGAAACAACTTGTTATCGCTGAGCGCGTGTGCCTCACTGGTCATATTATATCGATGGTGTTTGGACTGGTAGGAATATTACTGGTAGTTCCCCACCCCGAAATAATTTTGAACTTAGCCGATATAGGACAAACAGCCATGCAATGGAGTATGGCTGGAGGTGGCGTGGTTTATATGATTTTGGGTGCGGCAGCTGTTTCTTTGTATGCTTATCGAATCTTAGGGTTACGTTTGTGGCTGTCATTTATGCTGCCCTCGGTGTTTATTTCTTTAAGCAGTGAATTATTGGGAACCAGCACTGGCTTTCCTTTTGGTCACTACAGCTACTTAAGTGGTTTGGGTTATAAAATTGCGGGTTTAGTACCGTTTACCATTCCCTTGTCGTGGTTTTATGTAGGATGCGTGTCTTACTTGCTGGCGCGTGCTGGTTTGGAAGTAGATAAAAAACCCAGCCTGCTGCGTCATGTCGGTGCGATAGGTTTGGGTGCTTTGTTGCTTACTTCTTGGGATTTTGTACTTGATCCAGCGATGAGCCAAACTTCTCTACCCTTCTGGTATTGGCAACAACCGGGAGCTTTTTTTGGGATGCCTTATCAAAACTTTGCTGGGTGGATTGGTACTGGTTCGGTGTTTATGACGGTGGCTGCACTGTTGTGGCGGAGTACACCAATTAAATTAGAGCGATCGCAACTTAATCTACCCTTAATTGTTTACTTAAGCAACTTTGCCTTTGCCACAGTCATGAGCTTGGCGGCTGGATTCCCCATTCCTGTATTATTAGGGATGTTCTTAGGCGTGACTCCGGCCGTGGTACTGTGGTGGAAAGCTCAAACTACATCTACATCAGCTGTAGAAGCTGCAACCAAGGAAGTGCAAGTAGCTCCGGTAAAAGTTGCTCTCAAGTAAATCAAAATTCTACTAGACACGACGGCAGTTGCTACAACAGGGGGGTTTAGAATCCCTGCACAGTAGCGTTGGGGAAAAAGATCCCCAACGCACTGGTTCTGCAACGCCCTGCCTTATTTATCACATCTTACATACCTTTTGCGTTAGCCCAATATTTTTGCAGTGACAAGCTGGTTGATAATAGCAAGCGCCTTTTCGCTTTTTTTACTACTTATACAAGTGCCCGCAACAGCAATTTTGCTGTCGCGCCTCCTCAAAGGCCCCCTACGCCATCCTCCCGTTACACCCGAAAACCCGACACCAGAACTACTCGGTAATGTCAGTATAGTTGTTCCTACCCTTAATGAGGCTCTACGCATTAGTTCCCTGTTGGCTGGCTTAAGTCGCCAAAGCTACGAAGTCCGAGAAATTATCGTTGTAGATAGCAATTCCCAAGATGGCACTCGCGATTTGGTCAAAGCAGCGCAAAAACAAGACCCCCGCTTTCGTCTAGTTACCGATGATCCTTTACCCTCTACTTGGGTAGGGCGTCCTTGGGCATTGCATAACGGCTTTTTGCATTCCTCAGAAGCAAGTGAGTGGTTTTTGGGTATGGATGCTGATACCCAACCATCACCCGGTTTAGTTGCGGGTTTGATAAAGACAGCCACAGCTGAGGGATATGATTTAGTTTCCCTTTCGCCTCAGTTCATCCTCAAATATCCAGGAGAGTGCTGGTTGCAACCAGCGCTGTTAATGACGCTGCTTTACCGTTTTGACCCTGCTGGTATAAATACAGATCGGTCAGAAAGGGTAATGGCGAATGGACAATGCTTTTTATGCCGCCGTTCCGTTCTCGCTGCTGTAAGTGGTTATACTAGTGCTAAAAGTTCTTTTTGCGACGACGTTACCTTGGCTCGGCATATAGCCGCTTCTGGGTTTAGGGTAGGCTTTTTAGATGGGGCGAAAGTGCTAAAGGTGCGGATGTATGAAGGGGCGATAGAGACGTGGAAAGAATGGGGACGAAGTCTCGACTTGAAAGATGCTTCTTCCCGCGCCCAATTATGGGGTGATTTGTGGCTACTCACTTCAGTTCAGGGTCTACCCCTCCCCATCGTACTCATTTTTTTGTTACTCTCCCCCCCTCTCCCCCTCTCCCCCTCTCCCCCTCTCTTCCTATTGGGGCTAAATACATTTCTGCTGATAGTTCGCTTTGCTATGCTTTTGGCGATCGCACCCTGTTACGATCGCACCCAGACTAGAGGCGGTTGGTTGTTTTGGCTTTCCCCGTTGGCTGATCCTTTGGCGGTAATGCGAATCTTCTTATCTGCATTCCGCACTCCACGACAGTGGCGGGGAAGAAATTATGAATTATGAAACTTTTGATCGTTCATAATTTATTCGTCATTTTCATCTTTAATGCGATCGCCGCGTTCCAGTTCCCAAAGAATTTGATTACCTTCTCGTCTGACTCGCGAAACGATCCAGTTACGCCAGCGCCATTGATCTCCGCGACTAGTAACGGCGCTGGCGTGGACATCCATCAAGTCTGCCAATTCTGAACTGGTGATTAAGTAGCCTTTTTCGGCTATTTCGTCAGCGATCCGTAGGGTTTCCACTAAGTTGTGGAGTTGTACCACCCTCATTTCGCGTGGTAATTCCTCATGGGAGAGGGTAGTTGAGTGATTCGATGTATCCATCATAGTTATCTCTGATGCAAGAGCACTGATATCTTGTGTATTTTTGTTAATTATCGTCGATTCGTGGTTACAATCAGATACGCTTGCTACCACAGCTTCAGTTGATGTTCGTAAAAATGCATCAAATGGATTAATGCCGGAAACTTGTCTCAGTGATGGGGTTTTACCATCGGCAAAGGCACGAGCGATCGCATCACAGCGTTCGTTTCCTTCATTACCTGCATGACCCCGGACGTGTTGCCATTTTATCTGACTGCTATTGAGTTGATCGAGTTCCTCTAATAAGTCTTGATTGAGGACGGGATTACCATCTGCTTTTTTCCAGCCTTTTCGTTTCCAGGTTTTTACCCATTTGGTAACGCAGTTGATCAGATACTCGCTATCAGTGTAGAGAGTGATAGGTTCGGTTTGTCCGGATGCTTTGAGAAATTGTAAAGCAGCGATCGCGGCTTGCATCTCCATTTTGTTATTGGTAGTTTTGGGGGAAGCATCGCCTATTTCATGAATGGAACCATCGCTGAAGTAGACGACAACACCCCAACCCCCAGGGCCTGGGTTGCCGGTGCAAGCACCATCAGTGTATATACTTTGAATTGTGCGTTGATATGACATGGTTAAGATTTTAACCGCAGAGAACGCAAAGAACGCAGAGAAAAAAAAGAGTTTAGCGGCGGAAAATACGGAGAATAATTAAGGTTAGCATAATTGCAATTACACCTATGCCTAAACTCAAAAAGAAGGCTTGGGTTTGTAAGTCAGAGGGTTTTTGGTGTTTGCAGGAATCTCAGCTTTGTAGAGGGTTGGGGAGAAGTTCCAAATAAATGCTGAAAAAGCCTTTTTAGCCACTGCCAAAGTCATCTGAGCATCTACCACTGTTTTGTATCGTGGTTATGCTTGTATTTTATCGATTTTATTGAGGTGACAGTGTTTGTAGGCCGTAATGATTACCCTTCAGCTGTAATAATCAATTGTCTGTTCAATAAATTTTTGCCAATTTGCATCGGGAGTCCAGATTTCATATAAATCTTTCTTAGCTTCTATATCACTGATACCTTCACACAAACGGCGATAAAGATACATGAAAGCAGAAACTCTCTTATTTGCCACACAATGTACAAATACTCTTTTATTGGTGTTTGTCTCCATAACTTGAAAAAAGTCTTTGAGATTCTCCAATGTGGGTTTTTCCCAAACTACAGGAATGTTGACATATTCCATACCTTGAGATTCGACAATTTGTTTTTCATTAGGTAAGGCGTTGGGAGATTCTGGTAATGCCAAATTCACAATTACTTGATATCCAGCTTCTTTGATAAGTGCAAATTCTTCTTTAGTTGGTTGTCCTGATGTGGCGATTGAATTTGAGATTTGCAGGAAGTTGTAGATATTTTCCATACAGTTATGGGACATTGGATTGCAGGAGCGATTGATGATTGTTTGACGAATAAAGCCTTAGTTTTTAATTTCATTAAGACAAAAATTTTGGATGAGCAATCGCATCATGTCTGTTTACAAACCTGTAATTAGGATTGATACACCAGATAGGTTGAAGTGGAAACGCAGAGAAGGACGGACATGATGTAAAATTTACGCTTGCCATTGCACGAATACACAGGTTGAACCCCAAAAGTGTCTCTTTACAAGTATATTAACGATCAAATATTAGTTTTGACTGAGGTACAAAGCCCCACAATCGTTGATATAAGCTCATGGGGATTGAGCTAAAGTTTGAAAATCAAATTTTTTTAACATTTCTAAAAATCTGAAAACCGCAGGAGTATGCAGAGCATTAGATAATATTGCAACGGCAATCACTCGTTCTAGCGGTTCTGGCAAGCTGTATACCTGCACCTTTGGGGGAATTGGTATTGCTGCTAGGCGAGGGAGAATCGCAGCTCTGAGTCCTTGATTTACCATGCTGACAATGGTAGAGTCTTCCTGGATGTCGCTAGCGGTATTCAGGAAGGGCGCTGTATTCTTGATGTGGTTGTGCAGAATGCGTCCGCAGGGTAAGCACATCAGCGAGACTGGTGCATAAGCAGCTAAATCTTTCCATACGATCTGGGGACTGTTAACTTGAGCATATGGTGGTAGTAAAGCTACATACTCATCCCGGAGAATTTCCCAGGTTTCAAATTCATCACTTGTAGGTAGATAGGTAACACCAATATCAGCACGTCCCTCCCGCAAACAATTTTCGATATCCAAGTAGTCAACGCGTTCAATGAGTGTGACGGCAATTTCTGGGAATTGATGGTGAAATTTGGCGATCGCTTGTGGTAATAAATGAGTGGCGACGCTGCGAAAAGAAGCGATCCGCACATGACCACCATGTAAACCTTTATGCAGATTTGCTTCTGCTTGTAACATCTCCAGATGTTGCAGGGCTTGACGGGCGTGATCCAAAATTCGCTCCCCTGCTGGTGTCAACACTGCACCATAACGACCTCTGGCAAATAAAGACACGCCGAGTTCTTCTTCTAAGGTAGCAATAGCATGACTAATTGCTGGTTGAGAAAGCTGCAATTCACTAGCCGCCTCACTAAAGTTACCATACTCCGCCACAGCAACTAAGGCTCGAATCTGGGAGAGTTTCATCGGTAATTCCAACGCAGATGCTTGATTTGGTTTTCTCAAACAAATTGTATCAATTATTTTTCTATCTATAAACCACATTTATAGAAACTATACAAGCCATGATTTGATTGCTAATTGAGGCATTGCTAGAGTGTTTATTGTTGATGGATTCTCAGGAATAATTCTATGAACAATAACTGCATGTGTCTGCAATCTGATGACACAGAATTAGAACAAAAATTTGGCGATGACAATACTTCAGCCTTGCAGAAATTTTTGCGTGGTATTTGGCAAAAGATAGTGAATGCTGTGCTAACAAGTCAAGAATTAAAAGTTTGGCAAAAAGTAGACAGCTACGGTCATAATTATTGGGAAGCATACGATCCCGCGACAGGCAAATCTTTCACATCAGGTTCTGAATCTGATATGCTTGCTTGGATTGAACAGCTTTATCGGTAATTAAAATATGGCTGACTTAACTCTTGTAATTGGCAATAAAAATTATTCATCCTGGTCGCTGCGTCCCTGGTTGGCGATGAAGCAATTTGGTTTGAACTTAGAGGAAATTCGTATTCCTCTCTACACCCCGGAATCTGCATCGAAAATTCGCCAATATTCTCCTTCAGGAAAAGTGCCAGTCTTGTTACATGGCACTCAAACTGTTTGGGATTCTCTGGCTATTTGCGAATACTTAGCTGAAGAATTCCCAAATCTGAATTGGTGGCCAGAGGATAAAGCAGCAAGGGCAATTGCTCATTCTATCAGCGCAGAAATGCATTCGGGTTTTCAAAATTTGCGTAACAATATGCCGATGAATTGCCGTGCTAAACTTCCTGGTAAAGGTATGGCAATCGGGGTACAAAAAGACATCGATCGCATTACCACCATCTGGCGAGAATGTCGACAAAAGTTTGGCAGTGGTGGCAATATGTTGTTTGGTAAATTTACAATTGCTGATGCGATGTTTGCCCCAGTTGTGTTGCGGTTTACTATCTATAACGTGCAGTTAGATGCTGTTGCTAAAGATTACGTTGAAGCTATTTTGGCACTACCAGCGTTGCAGGAGTGGATAAAAGCAGGAGAGGCTGAGCAAGAAATTATTTCGGCTTTTGAGTTTTAGGGAATTTTTTCTTGTAGAGATGCGTTAGTTGCGATCGCCTGACTATCTAATCGACATAATCTCACCCGTTCAACAATCTTACTACCCATTCTTTCATAAAATTTGATGCCGCGATTGTTGGATTTAGCCACAGTCCAATCGATTCTACCGCAGCCTTTTTCTTGCGCTATTTGGCACAAGCGTAACATTAGTAATTCACCAACTCGCTTGTTACGATGTTCTGCTTTGACATACAAATCATCAAGCCAAATACCAGGTTTTGCTAGGAAGGTGGAATAGATAAAGTGATATGTAGCGAACCCAACAGCATTTCCATCAACCTCAGCCAAAAGAATAAAAGCAAGGGGTTTGTCTCCAAAAAAATCTTCTTCTAACTTCTGAGGAGTTGCTTTTGCTGTTTCCGGACAACCATCGAATTCAGCCTTTAAATGGATAAATTTCATGATATTTGGGATGTCCGTCGGCAATGCATCTCGAATTGAAATATTTATTTTGTTCATTATTCTGATAACTTTTATCACTGCTGTTTGTACGGTACATCAAGCGAATATCACTTACATCAGCGGTAAAGCCCCAGCGTTCGTAAAACGGGATCATCTCTGGCAAACAGTGGAGAGCAAACTGTTCTACAGAACATAACTTGGGATGATTAATGACTGCATCAATCAATTTAGCACCAAGCCCCATTTTCCTATGGGTAGGTTTGACGATCACATCATAAATAGTTGCCCTGTAAACAAAGTCAGTGAGAACGCGAGTAAAAGCAATTAAGCGATCGCATTCATCAATTAACCCAATGATTATATCTGAAGCTGCTAACATCTTCTCGACTTGTTCATGGGTACGTTGTTTACTCCAGAATTCATTCTTATACAAATCAAGTAAATCTGAAACCTGATTTTTACTCAGTTGTTCGACAATTTGGTAAGTCATAGGCAACAATTACTCTATCAATTTGTTTGACTGCACTAAATATATATTTCTCACACTCCGTCGTAATGCATCATTATATGAATGTAAGTATGAAGGGGTCTAGGCTTGTGATTGTACTTGGTGTCTTAGTGTCTTGGTGGTTAATAAAATTTATTTTTTCACCACCAAGACACTAAGACACAAAGAAAATTCAATGTTGTACTGCGTTGAAAAAAAGGAGTCTTCGCTGCGTGCGATCTATTTGAACCATTATTTACTTATCAGAGATAGATTAGGAATTTACGCAGCTACCAAGATTAAATTAGCTTATGGTTTTAAGCCTATCAGTAGTGCTAGTTCCAGCCATTTCCAATAGCAATCTACATCAGTAAAACCAATTTCTCTCAGCCAACTGAGTTGGGTTTCCACATCTAAAAGTTTATTTGATGGATCATCTTCCTCAAGGGTTCTACCAATTGCTTGTAAAAAACACTCGTGCAGTCTTGGTGTTGGGGATGCTACATGTTCGAGGTTGCAAAAAATTCCACCTGGTTCTAACAAATGAAAGATTTCTCTATAGAGGGAAAGTTTGCGATCGTGGATGAGGTGATGGATAGCAAAACTGGAGACAACGGCATCAAATTTACCTAAATCAGGTAGTGGGTCATCTAAGTTGTGTGCAATTACTTGTACTGTAGAATCCCCAGCAAAGCGTGTTCTGGCTGCTGCCAGCATAGTCTGTGAAAAGTCTACAGCAATAGATTGAGTGTGCGGACGGTCAATTTTAAGGAGAGATAGTAAACGACCGTCCCCAGTTCCCAAATCGAGAATGCGCTTGACATTTTTGGGAACGTGTTCTAACAATACTGCTTCACCTTCTGTGCGATGGGGAATTTGATCCGCTTTTGCCAAATACGATAAGGCATGGTCTGCGGAAGTCCAAAGGTTAATTTGGTTCATCAGTAGATGTTGTTGCGCTCGTGCTTTTTCCAGTCTGCCAGTAAAAGCAACTTCAACACAGCCTAATAATTATTACAAATTTAGCAGTAAAAAGTCAAACGTTTGCAAAATTTGGGTGTTTGAAATTTGCCTTAGTTTAACTTAATGCTAAGTTAGCACTCATAGTTTATGTAATTGAAAAGACAATAACTAAAAAACTTAAGTTAAATCTTAAAATCACGATTTTCACTAGAAACACTGTTCTCAATTGGCGATACTTCTTTCTGTATTTGCTTCATTTTCTGCCAAGAATCTTGTTTGCAAGAAAACACGAAAACAAGCATCTTTCTTGACAATTATCAAGAATACTTTTGGTACAAAAAATACCTTATGGTGACAACTACCCATCAGATTTTACGATAATTAGGACTAGGATATATGATGCTCGAACAATTAAAACTAGATCGCAAGACTCAGGAAATGGTGAAGGATGCCCTCGAATATTCCGGTATGAATCTAGCTGATTTTATCCAGCAAGCTTGCCGCATATATGCCCGCACTTTAATAGCTAAATGCAGGAAGAGACAAGAGACTGACTTAACCACAATTCTCACAGCCACACTCCTGAATGATGCTGCCTACAGGACTCATCCAGGTAGAGCAGAGGAACTCACCCGACGCACTATTTTTGCCATGATGAAGCATAATAATGAGTTAGCACCAGACAACGATCATCGCTGGTGTATCACCCAAAGCGCGATCGTTGTCCTGACTGGTTCCCGTTCAAAATATGTAGGAAATGTCTTGCAAAAGTGCCAGCAAATGATTGATGAGCATAACCAAAAGTATGATTTGAACTGGTACAGTAACCGCAAAGGAGCTAGCAGAGATATTCGGAATGAAATTGATTTGGTGAAACTTGTGCCGGATGGATTGGGAGCATCCCAAATTTGCAAAAATTAGAGAGAAGGACATGATTTAAGCACTACTTTGCATTAATTCTTCGCGAATTTCTCCATCAACTGCGCCACGGTGTATGACTACTTAAATTTATCAATTAGCCAATTCTGCTGCTGCTCTTTGCATCATTTCTTCTCGCGATACCTCGCCAATTTGGCTAGCAATTGACCAGTAGTGACCACAGGGATCGACCAATCTACTGTAGCGATCGCCCCAGAACATATCATCTAGAGGCATTGTTACTGTTGCTCCTGCACTTACGGCCCGATCAAACCAAGTGTCTGCGTCATCAACTTGCAGGTGAATTGTCACAGGAGAACCATTGAGAGTAGTGGGTGATTCTAGACCATAATCAGGAAATTCATCGTGTGAAGTACCCACGCACTTCACTTTCGCTACGTGCGAGGCTTCGCGTCTCACTCGCCGTCGCTCTGTTGGGTGTATCTATCACTAGATACCCGAAACTAAATCCGGTCTGAGTCTTACACAGCGTCTCTGGTGTTGTTTACCTTTATCTAGCTATGATTTAGCAAAAAGATTCATGAATACTGAATCTATGCTCTAGTAGTAGGCAAAACATCTGGGTGATAATACTAAGGACAATTGTGCTGTCAGTGCGTATAATTTGTCATTTGAGTTCAGTTGCTAAATTATACTCAGTAGACGGTCAATGCTGGAATTATTGCAAAGCTTTTTTAATGATGGTTCGTTTATTCCCCACGGACATTGTTATCTCTGGCAGCGCGGCTTAGTTTTACTGCATCTAGTTTCCGATTCTGCGATCGCTCTTGTCTATTATTCTATTCCTGTTGCCTTAGTCTACTTTGCCAAAAATCGCAAGGATTTTCCTTTTAAATCCTTACTCTTATTATTTGGCGCTTTCATCGTCTTATGTGGTACAACCCATTTGATGGATGTTTGGACACTTTGGCATCCAACTTATTGGTTAGCAGGTTTAATCAAAGTGATCACTGCTGTTGTTTCTTTGTACACGGCGATCGCTTTGATGCCAATAATTCCTAAAGCACTAGCTTTGCCAAGTCCAGCACAACTAGAAGCAGCGAATAACGAACTCAGACTTACACTCAAGGAACTTGCAAATACTCAATCTCAACTAATTCAGAGTGAAAAAATGTCTTCTTTAGGGCAATTAGTTGCAGGTGTTGCCCATGAAATTAACAACCCGATCAACTTCATTAACGGTAATATTAATTCTACAAAAGAATATATTCAAAACTTACTTAGCTTGCTCTCACTTTACCATCAATACTATCCTGAGCCAGAACTAGAAATTCAAGCCTACGCTGAGGACATTGAACTTGATTTCATGCAAGAAGACTTGCCAAAAGTTTTATCTTCCACGAAAATAGGAGCCGAACGCATTCGTCAGATCGTCTCATCCTTGCGTAACTTCTCACGTCTGGATGAAGCTGAAATGAAAGCAGTTAATATTCATGAAGGCATTGATAGCACTTTGTTAGTTTTACAGCATCGCTTAGAAGCTAAGCTAAATCGTCCAGCGATCGAGATTATTAAAGAATATGGACTTCTTCCCAAAATTGAGTGTTATCCTAGCCAGCTTAATCAAGTATTTATAAATATTTTGACTAATGCTATTGATGCTTTGGATCAGGTACTAGGGACTAGGGAATGGGGATTAGAGAATAATTCTTCCCAATCCCCAGTAACCAATAACTATTACCCAGTCCCTACCATTCGCATTCACACAAATATTGTAGATAATTGCGTAAACATTCAGATTGCTGATAACGGATGTGGTATGACAGAAGAGATTCAGCAAAGAATTTTTGACCCATTCTTTACAACTAAACCAGTTGGTTCGGGTACAGGTTTAGGACTTTCTGTTAGTTACCAGATTATAAAAAAGCATGGTGGAAGTTTGAAATGTATTTCTCAACTTCTTCAGGGGACAGAATTTATTATTCAGTTCCCAATTCATATCCAATCTGCTTAATTATACCGTTTTGAATTTTAGAGCCAGCGCGTTGTAGCACGTGACGCGATCGTGAGAGAATGACTTTTAGAAAGCTCCCACTCTACCCAAGAGGATGTAGAAAGTTTTGGCAACTAGTAAGACGTCATACATTGGATGCCATTTCTTCTGATACTGCAAATCTAAATCGACAATTTGTTCAAAATCTTTCACGTGGGAACGACCATTAACTTGCCATTCACCAGTCAAACCAGGTTTTACGTTTAAACGCAACCAGTGACGCTGGTTATAGTTAGCTACTTCATCCGCAGTGGGTGGACGTGTTCCGACTAAACTCATTTCGCCTACCAATACGTTCCAAAACTGTGGTAGTTCATCTAAACTTGTGCTTCGCAAAAACCGCCCAACCCTGGTGACTCGAAAGTCATTTTTATTCTTAAATATTAGTCCGTTAGCTTCATTTTCTACTAAGTATTTTATCTGCTCGGCATTAGATACCATTGAACGGAATTTGCGGATATAAAACGGACGCCCTTGCAACCCATAGCGTTCTTGTTTGAAAAAAATAGGGCCTGGACTATCTATTTTGATGGCGATCGCGATCGGTACAAACAGAATCGCCAATATCAATAGCCCAACCAAACTACCCACGATATCTAAACAACGTTTAAATTTAGATCTGACCGAAGGGTGAGAGGTAAATTGTAATTCCCAAGTGTTAGCGTTAGAGCTTGGACTTTCAACAACGGTTATGAATGGTGTTTGGTACATTGTCAAGCCGTAATGTTGATTAAAAAATATAATTTTACGTATCTTTACTTTGAATATAGACTTACCTCTATTAGAGAAACTCAACTACAACAGTAGATTCACCGAATCTTCATCAAGGCGACCTTGATTATCATTTTTTATAAATTTCAGATAAAGAGTATTTAATATATCTTATGGGGGATGAAATATGATTTTAAATCTGGATTTTACAGGTAATTGTGTTAGCATTTGCTACTAACTGAGTGTTAACATCGAAACATTCAACAAATATGTGACACGTGCAAATAGTGGGCAACACTCCTCTTCCAAAAACTTTAGACTTCTTGTAGAAGTGGAGAAAAGAGGAACTTCCTATTTGAAACTCTGACAGAAGGTGATCGTGCTCAGGTCGTGAGCATTTTACTTTCTTAACTAATAGTTAGGTTTATTTTTGCTGCATCAGTGTCCGGAATAAATCACAAATTAATAAGAAAGTGGCAATAGCTACTTGTTTGGGCTGTTTGTATTTAATTATTTAAGAATAAGCAGCAAAAATTTACTGTCATGCTATCTCAAAGTTGAGGAGCTAAATCAATGGTTGTTGCAGGGGCGGAAGTTAAAATAGGTCGCTTGGAATCAATTGTGGAACAAATAGGGGAAGCAGTACTCGCCACCACCGAGACAATTGAGCGTTTGGCGGAAAGAGTAGATAGTCTTAGTACCCAAGTCGAACAACAGGGAAAACAGCTACAGCAACAAGGCTATCAAATTTTGGCCTTGTGCGATGCAGTACAAACTCTTGCGGAAACCCAGGATGATTCACTGCAAAGACTATCTCAACTTACAAAAACTCTAGATCGAATGATGAGATTAATTGAAGGGTCAGATAGCTGAAAGTCAATCTATCCACCACACTAATTTTGATAGGTTAGTAGTGAGGGCTTTAGCCCTCATTTAAGTACTAAAGTACTTACTACAAACTTTCTTAGCCTGTCATAATCTTTGTGACAGACTACTAATTCAGAATTCGGAATTCACCATTTTCAATTCCGAATTCTAAACTGATTTTAAACCCTTAACTGAGTTACTGCTATTTTCCCTGAAAAGCAAACATCAACATCACTACCAGGAGTGCGATCGCGCTGTTGATATACGCCAGCATAATAAAATTCATCGCCCTCAACCCGGTAGTCGATGGGCAAAGGTTTAGTACAAGCTTGGCAAAACACAACTTCCGGATCGGGTTCTCCTGGTAGCAGATGAGGCAAATTCACATTCCAAAAAGTTCCCGGTTCTAGAGGACGGTTGAGTAAGTCTGCTAAAACATTAGCTGTCCAACGTGCAGCAACATCCCAATCAACATTCAGCTTGCCTTTGCGATAATGAGAAACAGCAACTCCAGGAATACCATGCATTGCTGCTTCTCGGACAGCGGCGACAGTACCAGAAATATAAGCATCTACTCCCAAGTTGCCACCAGCGTTGATCCCAGACAACACAAATTGGACATTATTGCAGATATGTGTTAACGCAATTCTAACGCAGTCAGCGGGAGTACCAGCGATCGCATACTCATCATCTGAGCGACGGTGAACGTAGATCGCGCGAGTTGTGGTGACTTGATGCCCGCAGCCCGAAAGATGATCTTTGGGAGCGGCTACAATTATGGGAAGTTTGGTAGTGGATGCTGGGTACTTTCCATTTGCCACTTGCCAGTCACTGATACCAAGTTTGTTTACAGCTTTAAGTAGCGCCTTGATGCCTGGGGCGTCTATACCATCATCATTAGTGAGAATTAGGGTCATAGTATTTCGGCGATGGCTAACTTTTTGATTTTCCCTTTTTTCCCTCTTGATGTGGTTCTGGTCTAGAGAATGCAAAGCATATTATGAAGATGATCGTAACTTCATGAAAGTTTCATGAAAATTGTAAAAAAATATAACTCCATTCGGAAAAAATATTTGTAAATTTGGAGTAATGCTTAAATTCAGTAGTACCGTCAAAATACGGACGCTGTGGTGAGTACGTAAATTGTTTATAGATTCTTTTCGCGGGTCATGATTACAGCAGCATCTAAAATCTGGCTGCAAGTAAGCCGTCATATGAATCGGGGAAGCGCGTATGTTTTTTCCCTGAGATTGAATGTGATGGCCGAAGTTGGAGATACTCCACCATAAGCGAGTATTACTAATTGGGAATATTACAATCAATTCAAAATTTACATCTATGGCACATCTAAAAGGTAGTGAACTTTTTAGTAAAAGCTGTTGTTAATACTTGGTTGTTTGTTGTGCTAAAAAAACAACAGCTAACAGAAATTCGCGACTCAAAAGCGGGATTTCAGAAAAAAGTTTAGTTGCCATAAATATAAGTCAGATAGCTTTACTGTTTCTTTTCTATCGCTTTGCTAGTGAAAACTAGCATGCTGAACTAGTCAATACATGCAAAGAAATTATTGCTAGTTTCTAGTAATGTGATGCGAAGAAAAAGTGTTGTATTTCGGAGCAGTAAGGGCAAAGTTAATAAATTTAAATAGTTCCGATCAAATTTGCTTTCAAGCAAATTGTCAAGTTCTGTTTTTAAACAGGTTATTTGTTTTGCGTCTACATTTTGTAACTGAATAACACTTGTATTTAATAGCGTCTCCACTGAGGTCAAAAATTATGGTGACTTCCTGCTACTGACTTATTAAGCCGGCATTTTCAGCGTCATAAGAATGTTGAGCTTGATTAAAAAAGCAGGATAGCTGTGGCGCTATTCAAAACATGGCGATCGCAAAAAAATAGTAGGTAAGGTATTGAGCGAATGACGGAAATTATTAAAAATAAAAAACTGCATTTACATTATTTAGATGGCTTGCGGGGACTAGCAGCTATATATATATTATTTGTCCATATTGAGCCATCAATAGGAGAGACATTACCATTCTGGTTGAAAATTTTCCAGTTAATGATGAGATATGGTCGCATCAGTGTTGTAGTTTTTATTCTACTTTCTGGTTATGGATTAATGCTGTCGGTAATCCGCTCCCAAAACAATACTATTTCCGGAGGTTTTATAGGTTATATTAAAAGGCGAGCTTGGCGAATTTTGCCTGCTTATTATGCTACTCTTGTTCTCTGTATTCTTTTAGCTGCCGGTATAATATTACTAGAGAAATTGACAATTTTTCAATGGGAATACATACCAGGTGCTCACCCTTTTTCTCCTTATTTTTCTTTGAGAGATTTAGTTTGCCACCTGTTATTAATTCATAACATTAATGGTGATATCTCCGCATCTATTAACCCACCTTTATGGACTGTCGCGACTGAGTGGCAGTTATACTTTTTATTTCCACTTTTATTGCTACCTATATGGCGGCGTTTTGGCTTATTATCAGTAGTCATTAGCGCTTCTTTAATTGGATTAGCACCTTTATATCTTTTGAATGGATTGTTAACATCAGCCAGTCCTTGGTTTCTTGGCGTATTTGCTATGGGGATGGCAGCAGCTGAGATTGGATTTTCGCAAAAACCTAAGTTAATTACCTTAAGAAATTCACTGCCTTGGGATAAATTGGCGATCGCATTTACCGTTGTTGCTTTCTTAACTGAGTGGAGACGCCTGGGGTTGCATATATGGATTAGTGAATATCTTTTTGGGATTGCAACAGCTTGTCTATTTATTTACTGCACCAAGTTAGCGATCAATGGCAAAAAGCTACCTCGAATTCTCCAGGTGTTTGAGCATCCTTGGGCGATCGCGCTAGGGACATTTTCTTACAGCTTGTATCTTACTCACGGGCCAGTATTAGCATTGGTGAGTCGCTTTCTTTTGAGTCTACATATGTCTCCTACCAGATATGCAGTGTCATTGTACATACTGGGTGTGACAGCCTCGTTGATATTTGCTTATCTGTTTTACTTAGTATTTGAACGGCCGTTTATGTCCAGTTTCCTCAAAAAGCGTAAAGTCAAAGATGCGTTGAGTTGAAATATATTTCAGACATAATCTGCAAGCACATGCCAATACATGGCTGAGCCTCTTTAATAAAGGGGTTAAGGAATCTAAAATTTTTTCTTTATAGAGAATTGGTATGACGGAATATCATACCAATTTGAAAATTTTTAAACTTCAGCACCTGCTTTTGGTTCAGCACCCATAGGTGAAACGTAATCGCGGAAAAGAGTTATTTGTTGTCCAAAGTCTAATTGCTTAATCTTATTGAAGAGTTCTTCAGACTGGGAAGAAAGCTGATAGTTAGCAGGCATAGGAACAATAGTAGCGTTTTCCATACCTTGCGCTAGGCGATACCAAAACAGCAGTTTAGTAGTGTCGCTCATTGAACCGTATTCACGAGTAAATCTGTTATCTGCTTTGTTAATTAAGTCCCGCTGTAATTGTAATTGTTCATCGTGGGATAATTCCTTAACTTGATTGAACAAACCTTCAGCAATATTTGGAGAAACTGTACTGGCATTGGGAGCAGCAGGTGTAATTGAATCACCCATTTCTTTGTAAATGAACCAAAACAAAGCTAGTTGTTCATCTACGGGTAAATTTTGAAAATTTTGTACGTATTCACGAATAGTTGGATCGTTAGTTTGAGTGAATGTCATTCTTAACTCCGATTGCAATTATTTAACGCCACTAGCAAAGTTATCAAAGCAGTATTTGGTATTTAACCCTACTGAAGACAGATGTATCTCATCCAGAGAGAAGAACAATTAGAAAGGGGAATGGAACATCGGGAATAGGTAATGGGGAACGGTTAATGGCAATGAATAATTAACAATTTTCTATTCCCTATTCCCAATCAAAATATCCACAAGGGTGATAAAGATGAATAGACGTTTGGAAGGCAAAGTCGCTATTATCACAGGTGCTGGTACTGGCATTGGCGAAGCTATTGCCCATAAATTTGCTAAAGAAGGTGCTGCTGTAGTTGTCAATGGGTTAGCAGACGATCCAATTGAAGACGTAGTACAAAAAATTAAACATTATAGTGGTAAAGCGATCGCCTATGCGGGTGATGTTTCCCAGGAGTTTCACGCTCAAAACTGCGTGCAAACGGCAATTAATGCCTATGGTAAGTTGGATATTCTGGTTAACAACGCAGGAGTATTTCTCGCCACAGCCGAAACTCACGACTACCCCATCGACGTATTTGATGAAACCATCCGCATGAACATCCGTTCCGCGTTTTTGATGACTAAATACGCACTGCCGCACTTGCAAAAAACACGGGGTAACATTATCTCAGCTGGTTCTGAAGCAGGCTTTAATGGCTTAGCATACAACACGCCCTATGGTGGCACTAAAGGTTGGATGCATTCCTTCATGAAAGGTGTTGCTGTTGAGCAAGCCAAACATGGCATCCGTGCTAACTGCGTTTGTCCTGGTGCAATTGACACCGCTTGGACACACAAAGCAGAGGGGCCAATGAATGCCAAGATGGAAAAAACACTCATTGAAGCCACACCGATGGGAAGACGCGGTACACCAGAAGAAATAGCCAACGTCTACGCTTTCATTGCTTCTGATGAAGCTAGCTATGTGACTGGTGCGTTGTGGTTGGCTGATGGTGGCGTCACTGTTGCCAAGGGAGCAGTGGGTAAAGAAACTCCATTCTGGTTGCGTTCTGAACCCAAGGGTGAGTTGCGCCTCGATCACTCTCGGGAAGGACTGGAGAATAAAGAAACACAATCACGCATGTAGGCAATGGGGGATCGGGCAATGGGCAATGGGCAATGGGCATCGGGCATGGAAATAAGGGATAAGGGACAGGGGACTGGGTGATTCCCGATCCCCTATCCCCAATCCCCGATCCCCAATTCCCAATTTTCACTCCCTTCGTTCTTGATAATCATCACTAGACATCGGATCTAATTCCCAGCGATTGTCGTCGCGCTGCTCTAATATTTCGTTTGTTCGCAGAAAAGCGCGATCGCCCATCTCCAATCCCACCGCAGCACCAATTTCATCAACAATATCTTGATCGGGAGTAGGGGCAGTGCCACCAGGTGCTTCATCACCTACCTCTGCTTCTTGTGCCCAACCCGCATCTACATCTCCCCCTGTGATTTCAGGGCTGCTGTGTCTATCTTTGCGGATTTGATCGCGCAGTTTGCGATCGCCAACGTTATACCCCGGCTCATCCTTAACCCCAGTGCCGTAGGATTCAGTAATTTCCTGCGGTAAATCTGAAATTTGTGACGGCGAATTCTCAGGCTGAGGTTGCTTATCTGGATCTACTTGGTTGAGTTGAGCTTCTAAATCCTCTTGAGCTTGATAATCTTTTTGAATGTCTGGATCTACCATAAATACTTGCCCTTTATTGCATCCTCACAATAACGCTTTATTCTCTAGGGGTTGTCTTCCAACAGATGTATCCCTTTAGAAAGAAAATAATTTCAACCTTAGGAGCGAAGAGCAGTTATAAATTTATGCATACTCTGGTAAGAGTGAATCCACGCTATAGCCACTTCATCTCAGTTATGAGTTATGAAACAAAGGTATAAATTAATTTATTAATAACCTTAAATCTTCATAACTCATAACTATTTTTTCATAGAGACAAAAAATCTATTTCTCAAGGTATACAAAATATCATCATAGACTATTTCTTGTGAGTGAAGAAGCATAAAATCTGGAACAGCAAAATATTATCATAACTAAGTTCATGGTCAAGTCAATTTTTTAGAAAGTTAGGATTTATAAAATCTGCTCTTTGCTAATTTTTTAGTAAGACATAGAAACAGTTAAATCCTAACTATTTTCTTGAAATGAAATATCAAAAATCATAATAATATAATTTTTAGGTTTGATAATTAAATTATTAAAATTACCTAAAAAAAGGAGCAATATTTTGAATTTTCTTTAATCTTTGGCGGAGGCAGAAAAGTGAAATACGACGAATTTATTACACACGTTCAAAGCGTTGCCCAATTAAATACCCGTGAAGAGGCAGAACGCGCCACCCGCGCCACACTAGAAATAATTAGAGAACGAATTGTGGGTGATGAAGCAAAAGATTTAGCTGCACAGTTGCCAGAGGAATTAGCAGAATGCTTGCGCGGAAGAGAAGGTGAAACAGGTCAAGCATTCTCAATGCAAGAGTTTATCTCACGAGTGAGTCAAAAGGAGGGTGTAGAACCAACTGCTGCGGCAATGCACGTCCGTTCTGTATTCGCAGTCCTAGAAGATGCTGTGACACCTGGTGAATTTGCTGATTTATACAGTAATTTTTCCGACGATTACGCAGAACTATTTCCAATGCCACCAACTAGCGAAGTACCTTCATAAAGGTTATGAATTATGAATTGTGAGTTGGAAATTAACAACGCATAATTCATGACTCACAATTAACACTAATTATTCACACAATCACTATCAAACTATTAGAAAAAACAAGGTAATTCAATGGCACTTAACAATTCCAGCAAGAAAAAAATAGCCATCCTCATTGAAAATGATGTAGAGGATGTAGAATTTCAAGTACCATACAATGCGCTAAAACAAGCGGGAATGGAAGTAATAGTTCTCGGTTCCCGAATGAATGAAAAATATCACGGAAAGCGCGGTAAACTTTCCATGCAACCCGATGGTACAACAACAGAAGCAATAGCCTCTGAATTTGATGCTGTGATCGTTCCTGGTGGCATGGCTCCGGATAAAATGCGGCGGAACCCCAATACAGTAGGTTTTGTACAAGATGCCATGCAGCAAGGGAAGTTAGTCGCTGCGGTTTGTCATGGCCCCCAAGTTTTGATTGAGGGCGACTTGCTCAAAGGTAAACAAGCCACTGGCTTTATGGCAATTCGCAAAGACATGATTAACGCTGGTGCTAATTATATAGATGAGCCGCTGGTTATTGACGGGAATTTGATTACATCTCGTCAACCTGGAGACTTAGCTATATTTACCACAGCTATATTGAGCCGTTTGGGTTACGGTGGTAAAGAAGCTGCATTGCCCAATGAAAATGACACAACTGCCGAATGGTGGAAATTGGCTGATGCTTGGGGTGGTTCTACCAAAGGTGATATTGTCAAAGCTTTAAATACTGCTTTGGCTGGTGAGCGCTATGCACTAGAAGCATTAGATAAGTACATCGAAAAAGAATCAGATCCACAAATAAAATCTCTGTTCCAAGAGATGATTCCGGTGAGACAGCGCCACATCCAAAGATTGGAAGCGCGGCTCAGTGAACTGGGTGAAAAGCCTTCTTTAGCCGCAAATATCGCTGATAAGTATGCCAAAGTAAAAACTACCTTCACAGGTAGTGATGATATTTATCAGTTACGTAGTGCTTTAGGCGACCTACAAACTGGTATCGGTGACATCGGCAACTTGATGGCGGCACTCACCGATCCAGTATCAACTAGGATTTTCACAGAAATCTACAAAGACCTCTTGATGTACGAACAGCGTCTGGTAGAGCTTTATCGAGTGCGGATGGGTGCAGAAGTAAAACCTGCTAAACCTACTACAGGTACAGCTGTGTCTATGTAGGTCTTTGGAGAACGAACCACAATAGCAACGGATGAATTAACTCTATTAAAAGGCAAGCTATCCACAATATTCTGTTATGCCCTAGGTCATCCGTTGCAAATGGTTCGTTTTTTTTGAAGTCAAGGAGATAGGAAAGTGGCATCAACATCAGGAGATCGGTTGGATAGCAGCCAAAATGAAGCTGGTGAAGGCGAACGTTGGGCTTCTTTAATTGGTGGTAGTGCAATGGTGTTAATGGGTTTGAGACAACGCTCGCTTCGAGGGGTGTTGATGGCATTGGCTGGTGGCGGTTTGATTTATCAGGGTGCAACCAAACAAAGCACTATTAAGCAAGTGCAGGAAGCAGTAGGAATGAACCAAGCTATCAAAGTGGAAAAGACAGTAACTATTAATAAACCGGCAGATGAACTTTACCGCTTTTGGCATAACTTTGAGAATCTGCCCAAGTTTATGAAGCATCTCAAACATGTGAAGGTGTATAACGACAAAAGATCGCACTGGATTGCCAATGCGCCCCTAGGTCAAAGTGTGGAATGGGATGCAGACATCTTAGAAGATCGGGAAAACGAGTTTATTTCTTGGGCATCTGTGGAAGGAGCAGATGTTGATAACTCTGGATTTGTCCGCTTCACAAAAGCGCCTGGCGATCGCGGTACTGAAGTCAAGGTTGTCATGGAATATAACCCACCAGGCGGAGCGTTGGGTGCTGCCATAGCCAAACTCTTTGGTGAAGAACCAGAACAGCAAATTGGCGATGAATTACGCCGTTTCAAAATGCTGATGGAAGCAGGCGAAATTGCCACAACAGAAGGGCAACCAAAAGGTAATGGGTAATAGAGGGTTAGGGGAATGGAAAAGAATATTACTTATTTCCTATTACCAATAACTAATGACAAATGACTCATAACTTATGAAAGCAGTTTGCTGGCACGGTGCAAATGATGTGCGCCTAGAGACGGTTCCTGACCCAAAAATACTCAATCCGCGTGATGCCATTCTCAAGGTGACATCAGCGACTATCTGCGGTTCTGACTTGCACATCCACGATGGTTACATCCCTACAATGCAACCGGGTGACATTATTGGTCACGAATTCATGGGAGAAATAGTTGATATTGGCAGTGAAGTAAAGCAATTGCAAAAAGGCGATCGCGTAGTTGTCTCTTCAATTATCGGCTGCGGTCAATGCCATTTTTGCCAAAATCAAATGTGGTCGCTGTGCGATAACTCCAACCCCAACGCCTGGATGCAAGACAAACTCTACGGGTTTGGCACTTCGGGTATTTTTGGCTACTCTCACGCCTTCGGTGGCTATGCAGGAGCTTTTGCCGAATACGTGCGCGTGCCATTCGCTGATTTTGGTGCTGTCAAAGTACCGCAAGATATTCCAGATGAAAAACTGCTCCCCATTTCCGACGCCTTTCCTACGGGCTACATGGGGGCGGATATGTGCGATATTCAACCCGGAGATATTGTAGCCGTTTGGGGTTGCGGGCCAGTGGGATTGTTTACCATGCGTAGTGCCTATATGTTGGGCGCAGAACGTGTGATTGGCATCGACCGAGTTCCCGAACGCCTACAAATGGCAAGAGATTTCGCCAAAGCAGAAACTATCAACTATGAGGAAATAGATGCTGGCGAAGCCTCAAAGAAATGACAGGTGGACGCGGCCCCGATGCCTGTATTGATGCAGTTGGACTAGAAGCCCACGGCACAGGTCTAGAAGGATTCTACGACGAAGCCAAGCAGACTGTACGACTGGAAAGCGATCGCCCTCATGTGCTGCGACAAATGATGGTTGCTTGTCGCAAGGGTGGCACTCTCTCAATCATGGGAGTTTATGGCGGCTTTGTAGATAAAATCCCAATGGGCGCAGCTTTCAATAAAGGTTTGACCTTCAGAATGGGACAAATGTTCGGTCAGAAATACATGCCCAAGTTGCTGAATTATGTCTTAGAAGGCGAAATCGACCCATCCCAAGTTTTCACCCATCGCTTACCTCTAGAAGAAGCGAAGCAGGGCTTTGAAATCTTCAAACATAAAAAAGATAACTGTATCAAAGTTCTGCTGAAACCATAAAAGGCTTGGTTAGTGGTTAGTAGTTAGTTGTTATCCACTAACTACTAACCACTAACTACTAACAAACAACATACAGATGAAGGAGAATCGTTATGAATAAAATAATTTCTGTGCTGAAAAATTTGCGTCTGCGTCAAATTCTGACAGTTTTTCTAGCAGGATTGACAATTTTCGTGATGCAGGCATTTAGTAATGTACTGCCAGCCCAAGCTGACGAAACTGTGAAATCACCATACGGGTATTATTACAAAGGTACACCCGACGAAAATGTTGTTGATAGAGACGTAAATATTCGAGGCGATCGACAAATTGAAAATGCCAGACAGAAGCTAAGCAATACTGCTGAAGATGCGAAACAAGGACTCAGCAAAACGGCTGAAAATGTTCGAGAAAAACTCAATCTTGATGAAGAACCACCTCAAGCTACAAAAGACTTCTTGAAATCAACCAAAGAAAAAATTGAAGAGACAGTTGAGTCAATCACTGGACAACAAAATCAACCACAAAATCAGCAGCGTTCTTTCCAAAACCCAGATTATTACCAAAATACGCTCGACAAATAAGCATAAATAAGAAGACAAGAAAGACTCTTGATTCTTGATTTTGTAAGGGCGCAAAGCCTTGCGCCCTAATAATTTATTGACTATTGACTCTTAACTATTAACCTTGACTTATGAAAGCAGTTTGCTGGCAAGGCGCCAATGATGTTCGAGTCGAAACAGTGCCAGATCCAAAAATTCTGAACCCTCGTGATGCCATTATTAAAATTACCTCAACGGCAATTTGCGGTTCTGATCTGCATCTTTACGACGGCTTCATCCCTACGATGGAAAAGGGCGATATCCTCGGTCATGAATTTATGGGGGAAGTCGTTGAAATTGGCAGTGGAGTAAACAATATCAAAGTAGGCGATCGCGTCGTCGTTCCCTTTACAATTTCCTGCGGTAATTGCTTTTTCTGCAATCGCGATTTGTGGTCGTTGTGCGATAACTCCAACCCCAATGCATGGATTGCTGAAAAGCTGATGGGGCATTCTCCGGCTGGTCTATTTGGCTACTCACATATGCTCGGAGGTTACGCAGGAGGACAAGCAGAGTACGCCCGCGTACCTTTTGCTGATGTAGGCTTGTTCAAAATCCCTGATGGATTAACAGATGAACAAGTATTATTTCTGACCGATATTTTTCCAACAGGTTACATGGCAGCAGAGAACTGCCGCATCCAACCAGGAGATATTGTGGCAGTTTGGGGTTGCGGGCCCGTTGGACAATTTGCCATCAAAAGTGCTTTTCTTTTGGGTGCGGAACGTGTCATCGCCATTGATCGCATACCCGAACGCTTGCGTTTAGCTGAAAGTTACAGCGGTGCGGAAACTATCAACTATGAGGAAGTCGATCCCGGTGAAGCCGTCAAAGAAATGACTGGTGGTCGCGGTCCTGATGCAGTGATTGATGCGGTGGGAATGGAAGCCCACAGTACAGATGTGATGGGACTGTATGACAAAGTTAAGCAAGCCGTGCGTTTGGAAACAGACCGACCAACAGCACTTCGACAAGTAATACTTGCGTGTCGCAAAGGCGGTAATGTATCTATCCCAGGAGTTTACGGTGGCTTCTTAGACAAAATACCGATGGGGGCAGCTTTCAACAAGGGTCTAACATTCAGGATGGGACAAACTCACGTCCACAAGTACTTGCGCCCCTTACTTGAACATGTCCAGAAAGGCGAAATCGATCCATCATTCGTGATTACTCACAAGTTACCTCTAGAACAAGCACCTCACGGCTACGAGATTTTCAAGCACAAAAAAGACAACTGCATCAAAGTCGTGCTCAAACCATGAGGCAACCCTCCAACAGGACAATAGCAACTCTATTAGCACGTAACTGGTGGACACTGGTATTTCGCGGTGTGATAGCAATACTTTTCGGTATAGCAGTTTTTATCTGGCCACAAATTAGTGTTGCTGTGCTGGTGGGGTTGTTTGGTTTGTTTGTATTAATTAGCGGTATCTTGGCCTTAATAGCAGCGTTTAGCAGGCGTCAGCCAGAAGAAAATCGCTGGTTGCTCGTATTTGAGGGCATAATCGCTATTATCGCTGGTCTGCTAGTCTTCTTTTGGCCAGGTATTACTGCATTGATACTGCTTTATTTCATTGCTGCTTGGGCTGTTGTCACCGGCATTTTGGAAATTATTGCTGCGATCCAGTTGCGAAAGGAAATTGAGAATGAATGGCTGCTAGCGATCGCTGGTATTGCTTCTGTACTCTTTGGCATTTTAGCAGCAATTAGACCTGGTGCTGGTGCTTTGGCAATTCTTTGGGTAATTGGCGCTTATGCAATTATCTTTGGCGTCATGTTATTAATTCTCGGCTTACGGTTGCGAAATTGGAATACACCAGGGCCACCAGTTATTTAGAAGCAAATAGACAATGGATATGGCTAACCAAATCTGTCTCCATTATCTATTTCTAAATTAAATCTTAACCAAGGAGAAAACTATGCCTGACACAAGTGTTAAAAAAGTAGATTCTGCCTATTCTCCTAAAGGTGAACACGGTGAAAAATACCTCGCATCCGGCAAATCTGTTTCCATGCGCCTTTGGGAAGATGAACAACCCGGCGAACCAAAAGAAACTACTACACGTGATTATGAAACTGTGGGTTATGTAATTAAAGGTCGTGCTGAGTTGCATATTGAAGGTCAAACGGTTTTGCTGGAACCAGGGAGTTCTTGGGTAGTGCCAAAAGGAGCCTCTCACACTTACAAAATCTTAGAATCATTCACTGCTGTTGAGGCTACTAGTCCGCCTGCTCAAGTTCACGGACGGGATGAGTAGTAATGTACTCTTACCTGTTGGTGTTGCAAAATCTATGGATGATGATTGTGGGGTGAGCATCCTGCGTCAAATTTTCTTAGTGTCTTGGTGTCTACCCTGCGGGAAGCCGCTGCGCGTCTATGTGGTGAAAAAATAAATTTTTTTGAACCACCAAGACACTAAGACACCAAGTCGAATAAAGAAAAACAGGCAATGAAAGCAGATTTTTCACCCACCACCAAAGGGCTGGTTTATTATTACCCATTACCAACTTAGGTAACATTATAAGTATTCAAGCGGGCACGATATTACTTGTCACTGTTGTGGAAGAGAACAATAAATACGAAATGGTTCACGTTTGAACATAATACAAGGGTTATCGGAGTCATAAGTATTGTTATTTGCAGAGGCAACTTTGTAATTGAGTAGCACTTTTGTCCAGACAACAACACATACTATGCTCAAAATTCCGGTTAGTACAGTCTTGCGAGTAATTTTTCTATTTATTTTTTTCGGTAAGTTTGGTATTTTCGATTGACAACAAACTTGCTTTGAAGACCAGAAATGCTTATCAAAATCGTAGTAACTCATTTATGAACTCTCTTCCAATTGTTGAGCGATAAATACGCTCATTACAAATCGTGATTTATCTAAATCAATATAATCACTACTAAAAATTTTCTACCAAAAATACAACTTCTATTAAGATTTCATTTTACGATGCTCGGCAATGAAAATAAATAATTAATACCAATTGGAAAAATAATTGTAATCGAGGGATGCTCGAAAAGCTTATTATGTAACTCTTCCACAATCCAAAACATTAAATCCAAAATTGTATAATTTCAGCTAGTCAATGAATTAAAACATCTTCTCCTTTTGCGATCGCATTACCTTTCCGACGGTTACATTTAACTCTGCACCAATCAGCATCACCAAAGAACTCAAATTAAGCCACAACAATAGCACAATTCCTGCGCTCAAAGCACCATAAGTCAGATTGTAATTTGCGAAATTGGAGACATATACTCGAAAAATTCTAGAAACAACTGCCCATAACAGGGCTCCGATAAATGCTCCTGGCATTATAGGAGTTCCGGCTGGCCATCGACTAGGCCCGTGACGATAGATAATGCTAAAGGCATAAGCTATTATCGCTAAACTTAAAAGCCAACGAAAAAAAGTCCAAGCAGATAAAAATGCTGTTCCTGGAACTTCTGTAAGAATCTGTACCAGCTCGACAATTAAGTCACTGATAAACACTAAGAAAGAAGCAATCAGTACTAAGCTAATAGTTCCAATTGTCAATAATAGAGAGACGAGTTTAGCTTTCCAAAATGGTCGCTTCAAGTTTGGTGGAATTTGATAAATCTCATCCATTGCACTCATCGCAGCACTAATTGCCCCAGAGGCTACCCACAAGGCTACGATAAAACTTATATACAACACTTTCCCGCTTTGAGGTAACTGTATCTGTCCGACAAATTCCTTAATCAGGAGCGGAACTTGTTCTGGAGCTAGATTCAGTACTTGCTGGGCCAAAGCATCAACTTTATCTTGAGGAATTTCCAACATCCCTATTACAGTTAGGATTGCTACAAGGGTTGGAAACAAGGCTAATAAGTTGTTATACGCCATTTCCGCAGCCAGACCAAATAATCGGTGTTTGCCACTCTCGTCAATAACTTGTTTGAGAACCCGAAAGTTGAGGTGGCGAAAGAAACGGATAAAGCGAGTAGATAGCATATGTTGGCGGTTATCAAACCTGAGTCTGACTAATTTTATGCTGACTGTATGCTTTGTGAAAGTCAGTTTTGGCTGGCAAGAGCAAATAAGTCATTTCAGCAATTTTTGTTAGCCATTGAAGAAATTTCTTGCAAAAATTTGCATTTTTGGATGTTCTGCCTGATTGGAGTAACAAGCAAGAGGAATTTTTAGCGACCGCAGTTTCTCAAAATATTTGCTTAACTAGCTTATCTGCTATTGCAACTGGTGCTGAATCGTGACACAGTAGTAAAGTCGCTAGAAGTCGTGTCGTTCCTTATCAAGGTTTTATTTATCTTTTTCTCTACTTTTTTTACAGGAGAAAATTTATCATCCTTGGTGCTTTCGCTGATTATTTTTGGCGTAATTCTTTTAGGTTGTGGACTATTTATTTATACAAACAAATTTTTTTATTGTGTGTGGCGATCGCCGGACTCGCATTTCAATTATAAAAAAATCCAAAATCTAAAATCCAAAATCCAAAATTGGTTGACTCTCTCAATTATGATGACAATCAGATAATCAAGGAAAATCAGCCATGACTAATGTCGCAGAACGTAGCTTTCCGATTGATTTAGCAGCCTATAAGCCACTGGCACTAGACCCTAGCAACCCAAATCTTACTGATGAGCAACGTCAGACGCTAAAAGCCAATATTCAATTGTGCCGGGATGCGATTGTTTTCTTCACCGCCACGGGAGCAGCCAAGGGCGTGGGAGGACATACTGGTGGCCCTTACGATACAGTACCAGAGGTGGTAATCTTAGATGCATTGTTCCGAGGCGCACCAGATAAATTTGTGCCGATTTTCTTTGATGAAGCAGGACACCGAGTTGCTACCCAGTATCTTATGGCTGCTCTGCACGGCGATTTACCCTTTGAGCAGCTAGCCCGTTATCGTGAAGCTCATTCTCAACTACCTGGACACCCTGAGTTAGGATTAACACCAGGCGTGAAATTTAGCTCTGGGCGTCTGGGACACATTTGGCCCTACATTAACGGGGTGGCAATGGCGAATCCAGACAAGGTGGTGATCTGCCTTGGTTCTGATGGTTCGCAACAAGAAGGTAATGATGCAGAAGCAGCACGTTTGGCGGTTGCCAAAAATCTCAACGTGAAGCTGATTATCGACGATAATGATGTCACGATCGCCGGACATCCTTCCGAATATCTACCAGGTTTTAGTGTTGCTAAAACACTCACGGGTCACGGAGTTAACGTGAATGTGGGGAATCCTGAGGATTTGGATGATTTGTATCGCCGCATCTGTGAAGCAGTAACCACTGATGGGCCAGTTGCTCTCGTCAACAAGCGCAAGATGGCTGTGGGGATTGAAGGTATAGAGGGTTCAACCCACGGTCATGATGTTATCCCAGTAGATAAGGCGATCGCTTATCTAGAAAAACACGGACGAACCGAAGCTGTCAATTACCTCAAGAATATCCAAAAACCGAAGCTACCATATACTTTTCTCGGTGTAAGCGAGAAATGGGATTCCAACCGCAACGTGTTTGGTGACGCGGTAGTATCTGTTCTCAGTCGCATGAGTCCAGCCGAGCGCCAGGAAAAGGTAATGTGTATCGATAGTGACCTGGAAGGCTCTTGCGGACTGAAGAAAATTCACGATGCCTATCCAGAAATATTTGTCAGTTCCGGCATTATGGAACGGGGCAACTTTTCCGCCGCCGCTGGATTCGGTATGGAAAAAGGCAAGCAGGGCATCTTCGGTACTTTCAGCGCCTTTTTGGAAATGTGCATTTCCGAAATTACGATGGCGCGGTTAAACTACTCCAATGTTCTGTGCCACTTCTCTCACTGCGGTGTGGACGATATGGCAGACAATACCTGCCATTTTGGTCTGAACAATATGTTTGCCGACAACGGGCTAGATGACGGCTACGAAACACGGCTTTACTTCCCGGCTGATGCTGGCCAAATGAAAGCCTGCGTTGAAGCAGTGTTCTTTGACCAAGGGTTACGATTTATTTACTCCACCCGTTCCAAAGTACCGCAAATTCTAGACGCGAACGGTAAAAACTTTTATGGCGAAGGTTATACCTTTGTCCCTGGTAAAGATGAAGTCGTGCGCGAAGGTTCTGCTGGCTACATTATTAGCTTTGGCGATGCATTGTATCGCGCCCTTGATGCTGTGGAACATCTCAAACAGCAGGGAATTGACGTAGGTTTAATCAACAAGCCTACACTCAACGTCATTGATGAAGAAATGCTTGCCAAAGTTGGTAAAGCGCCTTTTGTGTTGGTTGTGGAAGCACTAAATCGCCGCACAGGGCTGGGTAGCCGCTTTGGTTCCTGGTTGCTTGAGCGCGGATTCACACCAAAGTTTGCTCATCTCGGCATTCATAAAGAAGGTTGTGGCGGTTTATGGGAACAGTTCCCCTATCAAGGACTTGATCCTGAAAGCATCATCAAGAAAGTGAAAGAATTAGTTGGCTAGTACCAGTGTGCGGAAGTCACGCATTCACGCATTCAAAAGTCAAAAAGCTTATTATTTAGGCTTTTCGTTGATTTGGAATGATAACTTTATTTCCGCCATCATGTACTAGTGTTAAGTTAAGTCATACTAGGTTGGAGTCAAAGATAGTACTTCCCTCACCCCCTCCCCTCTTCCAAATTGGGAGAGGGGTTGGGGGTGAGGTTTATTTTATGTTTTCTAAGGTTGATTTATTTATCTCGATCAAACAAAACGGCTATTGTCATTAGGGTGCTGGTGAACTACCTCTTGCGTGCAGTCTTCGTTCCAAAACCCAAACATGACTCCACCAATGCAGAAAGGATGACTGGCACTTCCAGTAGTACCTAGAGGCGATCGCGATCGCATTTACCCTTCATCATTGTCTGACTCCTGAGATTCATCCTTATAAGAGATGACCCCACAGCCTATCCGTGGCCCGCCTGCATCTGCCGCTGTTCCGCCCGCTTTTTGTAGGTCTGGTAACTTGTGAATGATAATTGCACTACCATTCTCATCAAACACGCTGACGGGACTATCACTCAGTGTAACTCGACTGGTTATTGCATAGTATGTTGCACGTCCCTGTTCATCTACTACCAGGTTCGGCAATTCACCCAGATGGTACGGATGGTTCACCTCAACAGGAGTTTCAGAACTAAAAGGACCGGGGTCAAAGTGACCACCAGCCGTACTAAAAGGAGGTTGAGCATTAGGATCGCACACACCCACAGAATGAATGTGGAATCCGTGCAAACCAGGAGTCAGAATTGCCGGATTACCTTGAATTGCCCCCCGAATTCTTACCGGGCTATTCTCTCGCTGGGTCAGAATGAGAGTGCCAGTAATCTCGTTACCCTCTATATGAACTTGTGTTCGTAGCAATTTGCCTGACGCATGTGCTTGCCCAAATGCAAGTCCGCAAACCAGCACCAAGCAAAGGCTGACTCCAAAAACGAACAAAGATTTGAATCGTGAAAACTTTATCACCATGACCTCCTACGGTAACAAAAAATAACTTGAGTTAGATTCTAGATTCCGCTTTAGCAATGCCCGAAAAAGTGGCAATGCCTTCAGTTGTTCTTGTATCAATGCAGTTGCAAAAAACATTTGGATGAACAGAGAGAAAAAACCGAAGTAATGATTATCTTTCTAAAAATTGTTCTATCTAGTTAAATTTACCTTACTCAAATAACAATCCTATAATTTTATACTTTATTGCTCAATTTCATACCAGATAGCCAGTTAAACTGCTCATCTGGGATTGGAGTGTATAGATTGCAACAATATTTTTCTCATGTTAAGTAAATGTAAAGTCAGTGTTTGAGTGCAAGACAAATAAGTCAGTTAAGCCTGTTTTGTCGGTCAGTTAAGAAAATCAGGCAAAAGTATTTATATTTTTATATTTTGATAATGATAACTACATTATCCGTGGTATTCTAAACCATAGCTTCAACTAATCTTGTTCTATAAATTCTCTCAGAATCTAAGTCAGTAGTAATTACATTCACCACAAAATTTCATAACTAAACGTATGAGGTTTAAATCAATTGCAGTATCTGCCTTGATGACAACCTGGGGTTTTGCACTACCGCTTTATGCAATTGAAAGGAGAATACAAAATACTTTTGCTCACGCTTTCTCAGTAGCGCAAAGCAATTGGCAATCATTCTCCTCCAAGGGCGGAAAATTTACCGTTCAAATGCCAGGAGTACCTCAACAGCAGACAGCTACCACTACTAGTATTATTGGCAACCCCAACAACTGGAATGGTGCCAAATTCAGCAACGGTTCCGAAGTATGCGCCGTTGCGTATGCTGACCTGTCGTTTGATGTCATTCGTTACGGTAAGTAATGCTCTACTAGACAGTATGAAAAACAAGTTGATGACAACAGAATTTAACTGGAAGACACTGAGGAATTACGGAAGAAAAATTAGACTAAACGAATATCCAGGGAAAGAGTTTATTAGCATTCGAGATAATCGGATCGCCACACTCAGGATGTATTTAGTCAAACGACGCCTATATGCGCTGTTTGCAAATTCAGGTAACATTTCTCACGTCACCCATTTTTTAGACTCTTTCCAGCCTGCATCTCTGTGGCAACCTTTTATCTCCAAAACAGGCAAATTCACGGTGCAACTGCCGATGGCTCCACTGGTGAAGTCTCAATCTATCCAATTCCAAGGAAAACAACTAAGTTGGCAGAAATTTGAGGCTAGAAATTTGTATGCCGACCCCGAACTATATGTAGTTTTATATACCGATTTATCCTCAGAATATGTGCGACAGGAAAGAGAAACTGTACTAAATGCATTGGCAAAGAGTATTTTGGCTGATTTGGGTGTAACCAAATTGCCTCAAAACGGTAAGGAAATTTCTCTGAATGGCGATTCAGGCCGGGAATATATGGGATCGACCAATGATGGAACGCTGATTGTTTTGAGATTTTACTTAGTTGGGCAAAGGGTTTATGGTGTCTTTGCTCGGTCTAAAGACTTGATGAATCTTAATCAGTTCCTCAGTTCGTTTAAAGCCCAGTAGGGAGGAATGATGATGCGATTGATTTTAGAACTTCAAACTCCTTAAATTCAGCAGTAGAGGAACAGCTGTTTTCAAAACACTAAACAAATCAGCAAAAGTGTAGTTAAAAATTTCGATACCAAACGATGTACCACTAGATCCCCCAACTACGATTTTTTGATCGTAGATTCTAGTAACCATCAAAGTACTACCTAGATTAGGATGGACTAAATCGCAAAACAAACCGTACAGTTTACCTATCGCTGGTTCCTCCCGTATCCATGTTTCCAGGCAAGTCAGGATATTAACCTGAGTTTGTCTCGGTTGCTGTTTGTAATGCAATAGATTTTGGTTAACATAGCTAGAGAAAAATTCTTGCCAATTGAAGCGGGTTCCACGCAAATGCTTATCTAAAAGCTCAAGTATCTCATATAGAGTTGCAAGTGGAGCGTTTTCCCAACCGTCTGACGCTTGGATGAGTGGCTGCATTTCTTCCTGGACATAGTACCGCAGAACGGCCACGTACTCGATGATGGCTCGTCCAATGACACCGTATAGCAAAAAGTTCTGCGTGTTTGCGGTGTAAATCAGCGATCGACACATCAAATCTAGCTTGTTGACATAAACTGCCCAGAGTATATCTATGTAATGATTGATGCGTTGATGAACTTCATCAGGAGGATGCCACACAACCAAAGTTTTACGATGAGTGGCAAGTAGGGCTACAGCTTCTTCAAATTGCCCCAAGAGTGGCAGAATATCAGACTGCACTTGTTGCCGGAATGCAGGGTCAAATTGCATGGTGACAAATATATTTACATAAAGTTGTCTGAAGACTGTTCAACCCCAGAACAATAAACTAAAAAGCGATCGCATCACTCGTAACTGCTGCACCAACTCCGGTAAGTAAAAGTTGCCGACGATTGAATTTGCCATAGTTATTGATGTTCATCTAAACTTAAAGCCAGAAAGCAGAAGGAATATTCTAAATTCTTAATTCTCCCTATCTCCCAGACGCGCCATGGCGCGTCTCTACATCTCTCCCCATCTCCCCACCTCCCCATCTTCCATTCCTCCATTTACTCGTAAGAGATACGGGGCATAATTCGATACAACAGCCAAAGAGCAACAATTACGCCCACCAATTCTGCGGCGATCGCATTTACAATTGCTTGCATTGACATCATCTGTAAGGGAGTAATTGGCAAACCTGGAGTTGCAACCGCAGCACCTGGAACTCGGGTATAAATAGTAGAGGCTCCCTGGGGTAAAGATAGCACTCTATTCAAGAGCAACCCCACTTGTGTCATCATCACAATGACTGCAAATATCATTCCACCAACATTTGCAATTATCCCGATCCAAATATCTCGAATCACCTCTGCTTTGGAAGGGCGGAGATAGGGGTCATCTATTTTTTTAGACAATCGTGTATAGCGAAAACACCAATAAATTGTGAATAGCAAAACAAACAAACAAGCATAGGCAAAAAACGTACCCATACTGTATCTGTTTGCCATGCGCCGCTGAGAATCACCAAAAAATAGGACAGGTACGGCAATAAATATCGGAATCAAGCCCAGCGCTAACTGGAGAAAGAATCCAATCCAGCCAACTATGCGAAACTCACTAGCGATACGATTGGCGCTAGGTGCATGAGAGGATGTGGGTAGATTATGCATAGGTTATTTAGTAGATGTTAAAAAGAGATAGGAGCGATCGCTGCAATATCTGGGTCGCAGCCACCTACTTGACTGGTGGCTAGTATCCATACAGAAGCCCCCTGCTTCAGAAATATTTCGGTAACAGTATTGCTGGCTTTGCGAGGTAACATTGTTCGCCAACTTAGTAAACCGGTGAACAGTTGTTTAAGAGGACTGTCTTCTAGAGAACTGCCCAGATTTTCAGTAGAGTTCTGCCAGTCAGCCCGTGCGACACCAAAGGGCAATAGTTCCCTCCGCAGAGATTCTCCTAACTTCTCCAACTTTTGCAGCCGACTGACTTGTTCGGGATTGTGCTTCAACCAGTCTTGATACTCAGAATTATTAGATTTAATTGCAACCTGGATGGTTTTAATTGCTGCGTATAATGCTTGGTTAGAATCTTGGGAACAGTTATTTGCAGGCCCGACGTAAGTTACACCCGTGCCGTCACCAATCCGGTAACGCGCTGTCATGATTTCCAATTCACGAATGAGTGTCTGCAATGCCGATCGCTTGACACCATTAAAATCGTAGTCTTCGGTGAAAGGAGCAAATTTGATCAAAATGTTGGTAGTGGGACGAATCCCGATCCAGCCAAATTGGCGATCGCCCATATAACGCGACCAATGCAATGTTCCAGCAATCAGTCCATCGCTATTGTGAGTGTAAACCTGGTGATAGTCTATATCAAAGCACAACTCATCTGTTAAAGGTTCCCGCACTACCCGCGCCACCCCATAGGCAAAATGACCAAAGTAGATGGAACTGCTAGCTGCTGCTTCGCGTTTTTTGCCGCCAATCCCGCCATAGACATGGACAACCAAAGCGCGATCGCCCTCACGCCATTCAGAAATTGCCTGGTCGATATCTAAAGTTTTTGTATTCAAAAGAACAGATTCAATCAGTCCTTTGCGATCGACAATATCCTGCCAGCATTCTTTTTTAACGTAGTCAAGCGCTGCCTTTCTACCATTGATTATCCGTTGTGGTTGTACTTGCAACAAAACACGAGGGGTGATTGCCTGGACTACAAACATCCCAGCAGCATCTCTGGCACCATAAATATACCAGCCTGTTGCATTTAAGGGAGACTTTTCGATATCGTGATTAGTTGAGGGGAAAATTTCCTGCTCGTAAGGAAGTACCTTGGGCATTCGCACAATCTCCTCAACTCCGTCAAACTGACCGGAAGCGCGATTAAAATGAACTACTCGGAAATGTTCGCCGCCGACGGTGGCCAGTTGTAAAAACTTCACCAACCCATAAAAACGCCCAGTAATTTGAACAGGTTCGCTGGTGATGTACAAAGTGGAATCCTTCACCTCCACTGGTTCGCGTAACATTACAATGACATCATCATTGGGTCTTGAACCTGCCAAAGATTCTAATGGTGTTACCTGTCGCCAATGATTCAAGCGGACTGGAAGAATCAACCCCTGTTTGTAGCTATATTTTGCTTCTTCACTAAAGTGAACATCTTTGGTAATCGCTTGCACCGATATTTTGGTTATGGGACTGTCAATCCATTGCAAATTTACGACCTGTCCCACCAAATATTGATATTTATCAGTAGCGTGATATATTTCCAACCAAACTCCAGACTGCCGTTGTTCCTTCGGCGGTAAAATCAACCGTCCCATCCAAGTAGCGATAGGTTGATAAAGGTCTGTTTGTACTGTCTGAGTTAAAACTCGTGCCATTGGAGTTAAGGGATAGTAGTCTGGCTGATTAAACGCTGCTTGCAGATATCGGTCGTAATTGCTGGGCTTGACTTTGACAGTTTCTTGCTCGCTGTGATATTCCCCTAGTAAAATTTTTGTGACTAATTCTAGTGTCTGTTGGAGATGGGTGCGACCATCAGGTAATAATTTTTTCAGGTCGAAGACACCCCCAGGGCCGCTATGACCAACAGGCCCAAGTGAAGCGAAACTAATTTTGCCCATGCGTTTGGCGCGATTCCAGTAGGACAAAAAGAAGATCTTCCAGCGCTTGGGAAAAAAAATCGGCCCTAGGCACTCGACGGTGTCTTTCTCACCGACAAAATGGTAGAGGTGTTCTACCATCAAAGCATTAGTGTTTCCACTTATCACACCAGCTAAAGAAATTACCTCAATTGGTGCTGCCAGTGCCTGCTTCAGATGCGAGAGTGCTCCCATTGCTATCTGGCCACCACCACTAAAACCAATCAGTGTAATTGGTACACCACTACCAGGTTTATAGCCATAGTTAACCAGACTGTTGTACATTACCTGCGCCATCCCCTGGTTATAAATCGGGCCGTAGCGTTGATCGGCGGAAACCGTAACAACAAACATGTTACGAATGTTAATTGCCACAGCAAGCAAAGCACCGAGGATTCCAGGCTGTTCAGACATACTCAATCGCTCGGCTGTACGCCAAAAAAGCGACAGCATCCGGTCTTCCGTGAGGGGTCGATTCAGGACAGAGTAGGGAATTAGCCCTCTGATAATTACGATGTTATGTGGTAAGGCTGCTGCTAATTGGCTGAGAAACTCTTCACCATCGGGAAAGTACCGAGATGAAGCCTGACCGATACCATCCAGGTAAATTACATAACGAACAACATTTGTTTGTGGTGAGATTGGTTCTGCTAGCGTACCTGGGTTGAGTGTGGTGTCGATTTGATCGCCATACCACCCCGCCCACCAACCCAAAGCTTCCAAAGGAACTGTAAGTCCGACAAAGAGGATGGCAATCAAAGTAATCTGTGCCAAATCCAATGTCAAACTAAACGCACTACTCAAAGCTTTGTACGAAACTATCCACATATAGCGGAGAGGTGGGAACAGTAGAGTTAAAAGCAGGGCTATCAAAAAAATACCCAAAAATTTGGCGACTCGCTTCCACATCATACTCACCCCTTGTCTGTGTTATTGCCAGCTTTATTGCCAGTTCGATAAATGCCGGGGGAAATTTGCGGGCCAGTTTGCAGAAGTTGTTCTAGCCCTCGCATATCTGTTACTAGTTGTGTCCCAGCCGCCTTGTTGGATAGCCATTTGCCGATCGCCGCTATTGGTCGTCCAATGGTACGCTCTAAAATTTGAAATATTACCCACCCCAAAGCCACGCACCAAAACGCTTGCCACGCACTCAAATCAAGAGCAACACGCAAGCCAATCACAAATGCCAACAGTGTCCAAATCGAGAGCAATACCAGAATTGGCACACCCAAATAAGGCAAAGCTATAAAAAAACTAAATATTAATGGCGCATAAGCAAGCCCCATAGCAGACCACACGCTGCCAAAAGAGACATTGTCATCGAATAGTATGCGGCTCACCAACCATGTACTCAAGCCCCAAAACCCAATGCTAAATGCAAATAATACAGAGGCAATCAACAAGCTCAGGATAAAGCGAATTGGTTTGACTCGGTTGACAAACAACACAATAGCCTGACCTATAGCCTGAGAAAAGCCTGCCAGCAGCAATGTATACAAAGCTACCCTATTACTTTGGGGCAGGGTTTGAATCAATTCAAACGCTTTGGGGTTGAGGGCGATCGCCCCGAATATAAGTTCCCAAAATCTGTCGAGGGCGGTCTCAGTCATGGTAGATGGGTGAACAAGCCAGCTCAATTATTGCAAATTTTTGATCTGCTCAATAACCTTTTCACCTTTGAGTGCTATTTTCAATAGCAGATAAGCCAGTTAAGTAAATTAGTTGAAGAAATTATGAATAATCCCCACCAAACTCTACAGTATAGATGGAGATTGCACTAAGTAGTTGGGCAAAATTAAATTTATTCGTGGAGACAGGGAACGCTTAACAGGAAAACAATGTGTGTAATTAATTATTACAATCTCAGAGCTTTACTTTGCGTGTGTATTTTACAAAGTTAATTGTCTCAGCCGCTTGCTTAACTGACTTATCTGCCATTGAAGCAATTACAAAATTATAAAATAATATACTTAATTAATACAAGCATAATTAATATGATTCAAGTTAATTGAAAATGATTGTAATTGATAACTTCAAAGATAACATCTGATGTAAGAGCAAAGAAATAATAGAGGTCATTAAACAATTGGGATTGCAATTAAATAGATATCTACACAATTAATTACAAATAAATTGAATCAGGTCTTGATGTTTAACATTCTTAATCTATAAACTAGACTCAGGAGAAGTGGCATATGGAAATTCAACGACCAAATGCTGGAGAACTTACACCCGAGGAAGCCAAGGAACTCGAAAAAGTAAAAGCCGTTATTGAGCGGGCTATTGCTGATGGTAAGCTTACCTCAGCAGAGATCCAAACTATCAGAACTGCAATTTGGGCTGACAAAAAAGTAAGTGTGGAAGAACTCAATTTGGTCACGACACTAATCCGAGAGAAAATGGAGCGAGGAGAACTCTCACAAGATTGGTGGTAAGAGCCAGAGGCTCTTAATTCTCGTGACCTTAACTCACCAACAAAATGGGACAGGAGCATTAGGTGATGTTGAGCAACTTTGTACAAATAATAGAGTTGTGGTAGCAGCGATCGCGCTCATCAATATCTTCATGAAACTTATCTCCAGAACGTGTAAATTCCTGTTTCAACTGAGCAAGACATATTCTGATGCGTTAGACCACTAGTTTACGCGTGTTGTCATTGGTGGTTGAGTATTTGCCATAATTTCATCCCCCTTTGGAGATTGAACTTGCCCAGCTTCAACTTTAACTTCGCCTCGAAACATATTCATACCGCAGGTAAAGGTGTAAGTCCCTGGTTGGTTGGGAGTGAACTCAATCGGAGTAACTTGGTTTAGGGGTAGTTCTTGAGCAATATGAAAATCTGGAAATCGGACTTCTTCAAGGCAACTGCTGGGGTCTTTGCGGTAGAAATTGAGCCGCACTCTTTGACCTGCATTAACCACAACTTGGCTTGGTTCATACCCACCATCAACGGTAATTGTTACCTCCTGAACACCCTGCTTTGATTGTGCTTTTTGCGATTTTGGCTTACTCAACAGAAACCACCATAACTCCAGTCCGATCAATCCTAATCCACCAGCAGTAACAGCTGCTTTTGCCCATAAGGGTTGTTCGATGCGACGGAACTGACTTGTTTGCTTCGTTTGAGATGGTTGCATATGTTCGTGGGATATCTGTGCAACTGCTTTGTTAGAAGCAATTCCAAACACCAACCCCAAACTCGCAACACTGCCAATGATTGCTATTTTGTTCATTATTTAAACATCTCCGTTGGCGAATGTAACTACATTGCAAGCTATGCTAATGCGCCGGAAATAGCTCCTAGCAAAAATCCAAATCCTACCAAAGTTGCGAAAAATGTTGCTTTCTTAAGCATCGTTACTACTCCCTGTGATTTATCAACCAATTGTTTTAGGTCGGAAATTACGCAAACGCAGGGCATTAGTGACTACGGAGACGGAACTAAACGCCATTGCTGCACCTGCAATAATGGGGCTGAGCAACCAACCGAAGAAAGGAAAGAGAATTCCGGCTGCAATTGGAATACCAGCGACGTTATAGATAAAAGCAAAAAAGAGATTCTGACGAATATTGCGAATCGTGGCACGAGAGAGTTGAATGGCAGTGACAATACCTTGTAAATCCCCAGAGATGAGGGTGATATCACTAGCTGCGATCGCTACATCTGTTCCTGTGCCAATTGCCATCCCGACATCGGCTTGAGCCAGTGCTGGGGCATCATTAATGCCATCCCCGACCATTGCTACAATTTTGCCTTCCGACTGAATTTTCTCGACAGTATCGGCTTTCTGATCCGGGCGAACTTCGGCAAAAACTCGCTTGATCCCCACTTCACGGGCAATTACTTCGGCTGTGCGGCGATTGTCTCCGGTCAACATCACTACTTCCAATCCCATTTTCTGCAATGTGCGAATTGCGTTTACAGAAGATGGTTTCACCGCATCGGCAATGCCCATAATCCCTTGGACTTTGCTATTCACCGCAATCCAGATGACTGTCTTACCGAGATACTCCAAGCGATCCCAAGATTCCTGCAATGCACCTGTATCAATGCCTAACTCTCTCATCCAACGGTGGGTGCCAATTTGTACCCATTGATTTGACACGTACCCTTGCACACCACTACCAGCGATCGCTTCAAAATCCTGTGTATCAGTTAACTCTACACCTTGAGATTGAGCATAATTTACAACTGCTTCAGCCAAAGGATGTTCTGAATTGCGTTCAACAGATGCTGCAAGGCGCAGAAGATTTAGCTCATTGCCATTGGCTGTACCGTTTACGGTTACAAAGTCGGTGACAGTGGGCTTACCTTGCGTAATTGTACCTGTTTTGTCGAGGACGATCGTTTGTAGTTTGTGCCCCATTTCTAGACTTTCTGCACCCTTGATGAGGATGCCATTCTCCGCACCTTTGCCTGTGCCAACCATAATCGAGGTTGGAGTTGCTAGTCCCAAGGCACAGGGACATGCAATAATTAGGACTCCGACTGTCGTAATTAGCGCCATTGTCACATTGCCCATGAGGTTGTACCAGAGGATGAACGTAGCAATGGCAATGGCAATTACAGCAGGTACAAACCATCCTGTAACTTGGTCGGCTAGCTTTTGAATTGGAGCTTTTGACCCTTGGGCTTGCTGCACTAGCTTGACAATCTGTGCCAAGAATGTATCTTTACCTACTCGTGTTGCTCGGAATTTGAAGCTACCAGTTTTGTTAATCGTAGCTCCAATCACTTCATCACCTGGTTGTTTCTTCACAGGAAGACTTTCGCCCGTTACCATTGCCTCATCAATGGTGGAGAAACCGTCAACGATCTCACCATCTACCGGAATCTTTTCACCCGGACGCACCAGAATGACATCGCCCTCAACCACCTCTGCAATGGGCAGATCAATCTCTTGCCCATTGCGAATGACTCGCGCCGTTTTTGCCTGCAAGCCCATTAGCTTACGAATAGCTTCGGAGGTTTGTCCTTTGGCACGGTTTTCTAACAATCGTCCGAGCAAAATCAGGGTAATCACCACCGCAGAGATTTCATAATACACATCGGGTGATAATCCCTGGTTCAGGAAAAATCCGGGGAAAAAGGTTGGAAAGAGCGAATAGAAAAAAGCTGCACTGGTTCCCAAAGCAACCAATGTATCCATAGTGGCAGTATGACGCTTGAAGGCTTTCCAAGCTCCTTGATAAAAGGATTCACCGCTCCAAAATTGGATGGGGGCTGTTAAAACAAGCTGAAGTAGGGGGTGGTGTAGCCAATCCGGAATCCAAGGCATATGCACCCCAGTCATCATTGGTAATCCTCCAATAACTAGGATGGTTGTAATCACCCCCCCTAAAATGAGTCGTCGTTTCAGTTTTCGCGATTCAGCCTGACGAGCTTCTTGCTCAGCATCTGTTTGTGCGCTCATCATCTCTTGTTCTTGGAGGGGATAGGCAGAGTACCCCGCCTCTTCGATTGCTTGTTGAATATCCTTCAGGTTAGTTTGCTGAGGGTTATATTGAATAGTAGCCTGCTCTGCCCCGAAGTTCACGCTACACGCTTCTACTCCCGGCACCGATCGAATAGCTTCTTCAATGTTGTTAGCACAGGAGGCACAACTCATACCCCGCAGTTTCAGATTCGCGTTTTCCATTGTCAAACCTCCTAACGATGTCCTGAACTGCTTTTTAAAGAATTTAGTGGCAGATAACGGTATAACCCAATACCCTTAGGTTAAGGGGGAAGGGGGAAAGGGAAAAGGGGGAAAACTCCATATTTTCCCTTTTTAAATTGGTATTAGGAACTTTGAGTTGAAGTGTCATCTGATGTACTCTATTTAATCAACTAAACCCATTTTGAAATCTCCATCTTGCTGGAGAGTCAAGGGGTAGTGAGAAAAATTTTTTGAATTACCAAGTTCAACCTCGTAACGAGGGTGGTGGGCTGCTGCCTGGGGCTGTTGTCACTGCTGGAAGATATATTGGGGCACTTGTGCGATCGCTGCTTCCTGTTTGACTAAAATCTTGGCATGAGCTTTTGCAGCAAAACCAAGGTATGAACAGCGAATCAGTACCCCAAAATTTTTCTTCATCTAGGCGATCGCCATCTCAAAAATGGTGGGCACTGTTGAGTGTGGGTTTGGGCTTCACGATGTTTACGCTCGATAACTCTATCGTCAATATCGCTCTGCCTAGTATTACTAATGCCTTTCACACTGATCTTGCTACTGCTCAATGGGTAATTGTTAGCTATTTAATCGTTCTTACTGCTTTAATGTTAAGCGCCGCTCGTTTGGGTAATATGTTTGGCAGGCAGAAATTATTCCAAAGCGGTTTGATCTTGTTTACTGCTAGCTCATTGCTGTGTGGGTTAGCTCCTGGAATTGTCTGGTTGATTGGCTTTCGAGTGCTGCAAGGACTTGGTGCTGTGTTGATCGCTGGCTTGGGAATGGCTATGATTACAGAACTATTTGGCACTAGTCCGCAATATGGACTGGCACTCAGCCTTGCTGCGATGACGCTTTCTCTAGGGTCTGTGTTTGGTGCAAGTGTTGGTGGCTTCTTGGTAGCACTAGGAGATTGGCGGGCTATTTTCCTGATTAATATCCCGATTGGAATTATTGCTATTTTTTTATTCACTTGGTGTGTTCCACCTTCCCAGGTTCAGCGTGACACCTCACAATATTTTGATGGGCTGGGATCTATTCTTCTGGTGGTAGTAATGGTTAGCTTTTCGTTTGGCATGAGCGAAGGGCAAAAACAGGGGTTTGATAGTGCGATCGCTCTGATTCTGTTTGCCATTGCTGTCATCAGTTTAATTATTTTTGTATGGGTTGAGTCTCGGATCGAACAGCCAATTGTTGACCTATCTTTGTTTCGTAACCCCATCCTAACTATTAATTTGTTGACAATGGTGGTGATTTACATTGCGATCGCATTTCGGCTGTTTATTTATCCGTTCTTCCTGGAATTGGCACTGAAGTATCCAATCGACCAAGTGGGACTGCTGATGATCACCTATCCCATCACCAATGCCATCATTGCACCCATATCAGGACGTTTAGTTGATAAGTTTGGTAGCCGTTTTCTCATTCCTATTGGTCTAATGTTATTGACGTTCGGATGCGTACTGGCTAGCACCTTTACTACCCAGTTAACACCCTTGGGTTACGTTTTCAGGGATATGGTGCTGGGCATAGGATTGGCAATGTGGCGAACGCCCAACAATACCGATATCATGAGCAACGCTCCCCCAGATAAACTCGGCATTGTTTCGGGGTTATTAAACGAATCATCAATGATCGGGCAAACGATCGGAACACCGCTTGCATCGGCTCTATTTGCAACATTTGCTTTCAGTAGCACTCACCTAGCCCGTACAACACCACCTGCATCTCTTCCGCCCCAAGCATTCGTATTTGCTATGCACTGGACGTTTCTGTTTGTGGCGATTCTGCTTGGTATTACAGTTATTTGCAATGGCTTGTTTCACATAGCCAAACGCCCACCAACAAAACTTTCCAATATGCCTTTTTCTTAGCTAGTAGTTCGCGCCCGGGAACTTGGCGGGGTAAAGGGAAAGGGGAAAAGGGGAGCCAGCGCGTTGCTTTTCCACGCGTTGTAGCGACTGGCGTGAAAGGTTTTTAATTCCTTTCCCTAAAAGATGCACCCCTTTCCCCAGCCCTCACAAGCGCATTTTTGGGTTGGCAGATCACTAGGATAGTCAGCGATCGCAGGTTAGAGAAACGGAGAAAATCGAGTATAAATCGACTTTCTCGAAGGCTAACTAATCACTTCTTGCGTTCGATCTCAATAGTCCACTCTATTGCTGATATTGTTGCAAATTAGAGATGTTTCCTGGAATTGGTTGATTTTGACCCCACTCAATTAATTGCATCAGTACAGGCATGGGAACCTTTGCTCTTGAGGCGGCTATTTGTCTGGTTTTACCTTGACGCAACAAAATGATTGCGTCTTGAGCTTTTCTCCACGTTCTACTGTAGGGTTTGATCTGACCTTCATGCCTTGCTACCACTAACCCACGGGCAACAGCATTAGCATCATCAATTGACTGTTCTACAAGTGATTGTTCTGAGTAATTAACTTGTTGGATTGAGGGTGAAGTAGCCGCAATTGAGGTGCGTTCAACAGGTTCGACACCAGAAGCAGGTAAAGTAGAAGACGAGGATATTGTTGGTCGAATTTGACCCCATTCAATTAATTGCATCAGTACAGGCATGGGAACCTTTGCTCTTGAGGCGGCTACTTGCCTGGTTTTACCTTGACGCAACAAAATGATTGCGTCTTGAGCTTTTCTCCACGTTCTACTGTAGGGTTTGATCTGACCTTCATGCCTTGCTACCACTAACCCACGAACAACGGCATTAGCATCATCAATTGACTGTGCTAAGGTAGATTGTTTTGAGTAATTAACTTCTTGGATTGAGGGTGAAGTAGCGGCAATTGAGGTACGTTCAACAGGTTTGACACCAGAAGCAGGTAATCTAGAGGGTGTGGTTGTAGTACTGGGTCTGTTTAAGGATCTGCTAGGTGTGGTTGACTGGTTGCCCGTAGTAGAAGTCCTGTTAGGAATCGCGGTACTATTATCATACCTTGTCATCCTGTCAACAGTACTATAAGGTGCGTTAGGGTTACTCTGATTACTCGAATTGGTTTCAATCTGGTCGTTTTTGACCGTACCGCTGGGCGTCCTGAAGGGTTTAGCAGGTGTAGTTAGCTGACTACTAGTAGTAGGTCTAGAAGTAGGTGTACTGGGAATGGCGGCACTATCATACCAGGTAGTTCTGCTAACATTACTCGAAGGTGTGCTAGGGTTACTCTGACTGCTCGAATTGGTGTAGGTCTGGCTGGTTGTGGCCGTGCTAGTGGGTGTAGAGAAAGGTCTATCAGATGTGGTTGGTGTGCTTGCAGTACTCGGAGTACTGGGAGTAGCGCTGCCATACTCGCTCATGCTGTCAACAGCACTAGAAGGTGCGCCAGGGGTATTCTGACTGCTCGAACTGGTGTATGCCTGGCTGGTTGTGGCGGTGCTGCTGGGTGTAGAGAAAGGTCTATCAGATGTGGTTGGTATGCTTGGAGTACTCTCAGTAATAGAATTCCTTTTAGGAATCGTGGCAATATCATACTCAGTCTTACCACCAACAGTGTCAGAAGGTGCGCTAGGGATATTTTGACTGCCCGAAGTTGTGTAATTCTGACTAGTTGTGGGCGTGTTGCTGGGCACGCTGAAGGATCTACCAGGTGTGTTTGGTATGCTCCCAGTATTAGGAGTAATCAAGTTCCTGTTGGGGATCGTAGCACCACCAAATCTAGGCATACTACCCACAGGGTTGGAAGATGTATTAGGGATACTCTGACTATCGACATTGGCGTCGTCGGGCATATCCGGAAAGTCAAAGTTATCTAATGGGTTTGTGTTGTTGGGAGTAGCTAGAGGTTCAGCAGATGTAATTTTGGAGTCAGGAATAGTTACAGACTGGTTGGGTGTAGTTGTGGTACTGGGAGTAGTTGCAGACTTATTAGAAAAACTATCAGTACTACCAGTACGACTTGGGGCTTGATTACAGGCTGATAAAAAGCCAGATAATAAGCTAAGTGCTAAAACAAAACTAGCAATTTTTGTTCTCTTAACTTTTCCTTCACCAATTGTGGCACTCATTTGAGATACCTGTATAAGCTTTGCAAGATAGATATTCATGCTACTGCTTCCCCTCCGAGGCATTTCCTATGGTTGTGTTGCAAAAAGTTTTGAGGACGACAAGATCGCTTTGGATCGGATTTATTTATGCGACCACTCCAAGAATTTGGGCAATCAACGTGACTGTATTGGGAATGTTACTTTTTTATATTCCCTGAATTTGTCCTTTTTGGATCGCATTCATAAGTTTTGTAATTAATAATTATTCTTTATTGTCGTGTCACCTGATTTGAATCTAGAGATGATTCAAATTAGAGGCTTCCAAATAAAAAATATCCAATCGCTCGCAAGACTTGAAGGACAAAGAAGACAAGGAGGAAGAAGTTGTGTTGGATGCAGGAGTTGGATAATTTATTTTTTGGAGTCCCCTTATATTTGATAAGTTAATGGACTTCAAAATATTATTTGAGATAATTGACTGGCGATTAGTCAATAATACAGACAAGGGTATGGGAAGCTGTATTTTTGCAACACGACCTTCAAAAGATGACAATAATCAACTTGACGATAGATTTCATCTGTCTTAAGTATGAAAACTGAGGTAATAAATTATTTATCAGAATACTTAGTACAGTTCTTGGAATTGTCTTGAAAAACTCTAAAGATGGTGATATTACTTACTCTCACAGACCATCTAAATTAACTGGCTTATCTGGCTAGCTTAACTAGCTTATCTGCCGTTGCAAGTAGCTATAAAAACTGAAAAATTAAACAACAGGTAGTGTAATACTTTATCTACGAGTTATAGAATCTGCTCTACGTCGCTAAACTACCATCGGTCAGCCAAAGAGTAATGCTTATAGATACACTAGCATCTTCCTGCAAGAGTAAAAGGGACTGGGGATTAGGGATTGGGGATTGGGTAATCAAGGCGAAAAATTATGTCCGGGGCAAGATTGGGTACTCTTTACTGGCGATCGCGGACTGGGAAAGAATCCAGTTAAGTTTTCGCGCCTTTTACCCAATACCCAGTACACAGTCCAACAACGGCGTTCCTTTCGCCGTTAACCTGGGGACTCACGAAACGCGACCAATTGAGGTATCTACATGTTAAACAGGGTGTTCTTGTCTAGACAATGTGGCGAAGCGATCGCCATGCCTGTAAGCGCAGTCAGTATTGTTGAGTGGACCGATCGCGGTCCTTTTTTTCATGTGATTGGCGATCGCTGTCATTTACCAGAACCCCTGCGTGCCATAGCCAGTAGTTGAGGGAGGGGGAGAGTGGGGGCTAGGGGTCCCCTCTGGGGTTGGGGGCTGTGGGGGAGATGGGGAGAAAATAATTCAAAATTCAAAATTAAGAATCTTTTTGACTTTTGACTTTTGAATGCGTGACTTTTGACTTGTTACGCCACTAACTACTAACCACTAACAACCAACTACCAACAACTAACCACCAACAACCAACCACTATCGAGGATATTTTATGACTGCATCAATGGATCCTGCCCAAATAGCAGCTTTACAAATAGAAGACGATCGCACTGGTTTGAGCATTGAGACACTGCGACGGGCTTTAGCTGATAATCTCTTTTACATTCAGGGTAAGTATCCTGAGATTGCCACCAAAAATGACTTTTACATGGCGTTGGCTTATACCGTGCGCGATCGCTTGCTCAAACGTTGGATTAGCACAACCAGAGCATATGTTAAAAACAATGTCAAGGTTGTTTGCTACCTGTCAGCAGAATTTCTCATGGGGCCACACCTGGCAAATAACCTGATTAACCTCGGTATTTACGAGCAAATACGTAAAGCAGTCGAAGAATCAGGATTAAACCTGGAAGAATTGATTGAACAAGAAGAAGAACCGGGTTTAGGCAATGGTGGTCTTGGTCGTTTGGCTGCCTGCTATATGGATTCGCTTTCCTCCTTAGAAATTCCCGCGATTGGTTACGGCATTCGTTACGAATTTGGCATTTTTGACCAAGAAATTCGTAATGGCTGGCAAGCTGAAATAACCGACAAATGGTTGCAGTGGGGCAATCCTTGGGAAATTCACCGCCCAGAATTAGGATATAACGTCAAGTTAGGCGGTCATACTGAATCCTACACCGATGAACATGGAAATTACAGAGTACGCTGGATTCCCAACCAAATAATTAAAGGTATCGCCTACGACACACCCATCCTTGGCTACCAAGTCAACACCGCCAACATTTTGCGCCTGTGGAAAGCAGAAGCACCTGAGTCGTTTGATTTTCAGGCATTCAACATTGGTGATTACTACGGTGCAGTCAACAAAAAAGTAGTTTCAGAAAATATTTCCAAGGTTCTCTATCCCAACGATGAACAAGTTCAAGGTAAGCAGCTACGCTTAGAACAGCAATATTTCTTTGTTTCCTGCTCTCTCCAAAATATGATCCGCATTCACCAGGATCATGGTAACAGCTTGGAGACATTTCACGAAAACTTTGCAGCACAACTCAATGACACTCACCCCGCCATTGGTGTAGCAGAACTGATGCGGTTGTTGGTGGATGAACATCATATCGATTGGGATAAAGCTTGGGATATCACCCAAAAAACCTTTGGCTATACCAACCACACCTTACTACCAGAAGCTTTAGAAAAGTGGTCTATTAATCTGTTTGGTAGTACACTGCCTCGTCATTTAGAAATTATCTACGAAATCAATCGTCGCTTCCTCGACCAAGTACGGCTGAAATATCCTCACGATGTAGCGAAAATTGCCCGACTGTCGCTGATTGATGAAACTGGTGATAGATATGTCCGCATGGCAAATTTAGCGTGTGTCGGCAGCCATGCGATCAACGGTGTCGCTGCATTGCACACTGAACTGCTGAAGCAGACTGTCTTGAGAGATTTTTATGAATTTTCGCCAGAAAAATTTAGCAACAAAACCAATGGAGTCACGCCACGCCGTTGGATAGTGTTGAGCAATCCCGGCTTGACTAGTTTAATTTCGAGCAAAATAGGCGACAACTGGATTAATCACCTAGAAGACCTCAGACAGTTAGAACGCTTTGTTGAAGATGCTAATTTCCGTCAACAATGGCGGCAGATTAAGCTAGAAACTAAGCGTAATTTGGCAAATTACATTCAAAAGAAAACTGGTGTTGTTGTTAACCCAGAATCACTCTTCGACATACAGGTCAAGCGCATTCACGAGTATAAGCGTCAGCACTTGAATGTGCTGCACATCATTACGCTTTATAACCGCATCAAGCACAATCCTGATTGCGAGATCGTGCCCCGCACATTTATTTTCGGTGGTAAAGCTGCACCAGGTTACTACATGGCCAAGCTGATCATCAAATTTATCAATTCTGTAGCTGAGGTTGTCAACGCCGATCCCGATGTGCGCGATCGCCTCAAAGTAGTTTTCTTGCCAGATTATAATGTCACTTTGGGTCAAAAAGTATACCCCGCCGCTGAGTTGTCAGAGCAAATTTCTACTGCTGGTTTAGAAGCTTCTGGTACTGGCAACATGAAGTTTTCTATGAATGGGGCATTGACTATTGGTACTCTCGATGGTGCCAATGTCGAAATTCGTGAAGAAGTAGGAGAAGAAAATTTCTTCTTGTTCGGACTGCGAACTGAAGAAGTCTACGCCCTCAAAGCCCGAGGCTACAATCCTTGGGAATACTACAACTCCAACCCACAACTTAAAGAAGTGATTGACCTGATTGCTTCAGGAATTTTCTCTCATGGCGATACAGGCTTGTTCCGTCCACTGCTTGACTCTCTACTCTATCACGATCCATTCATACTGCTGGCTGACTACCAATCCTACATAGATTGTCAGGAACGAGTAAGTCAAGCATATCGCGACCAAGACAATTGGACTCGCATGTCCATTGTGAATGTAGCGCGGATGGGCAAGTTTTCCTCAGATCGCTCAATTCGCGAGTACTGCCAGGAAATTTGGAATGTAGAACCAGTGACGATCGAACTAGAAGAATACGTTCAATCTAAAGCTGGCTTAAATGTATAAATATTACGTAGGAGCTAAATATATTGGAGTTAAGTACCGCATGCTTGAACCAGCAGAAACGGTTAAAATCTTCCAAAAACAGCCGACAATCCATACTTTTTCCAGCGGTCAAATCATTTTTGCAGAAGGTGAGCCTGGGGATTGCATGTATGGCATCTTGAACGGAGAAGTGGAGATATTCGTCGATGGTAAAGTAGTTGAAACCATTCAAAAAGGAGATGTGTTTGGTGTAGGAGCATTAGTTGTTCCAGAACACACAAGAGCATCTACAGCGGTTGCCAAAACTGACTGCCAACTAGCCTTCCTAGACCAAAACGGTTTCCTCTTCGCTGTGCAAGAAACTCCAATGTTTGCACTACTAGTGATGCGGAGTTACTCAGAGCGCCTGCGTGCATTAAAACGTTCTATTTGATACATTCGCGTTAATGGGGCATAGGGCAAAGGGCATCGGGTAAAGGAACTGGAGAAGTAAAAAGTAAAAAGTAAAAAGGTAAAAGAAAAAATTCTTTCTTTTTACTTTTAGCTTTTAACCCTTCGCTGCGCTCGAGGGCATGCTTTTGACTTATTTTTGCCCAATTCCCAATGCCCAATGCCCAATGCCTTCTACTTAACTAAAGCTTATGCAACTGCCAATTTGTAATACAAAAGTAGTCGCCACGATTGGCCCGGCTAGTAGTTCTCGCGAAGTGCTGACAAAAATGATTCAAGCTGGGATGAACGTGGCTCGCTTGAATTTTTCTCATGGTAGCTACGACGACCATGCGAAAACAATAGCATTGCTGCGATCGCTAGAGAAAGAATTGGATACCCCGGTTACTCTGTTGCAAGACTTGCAAGGGCCAAAGATTCGAGTTGGTCAGTTGCCAAATAATACCATTAGTTTAACCGAAGGAGAATTTATTACTCTCGTACCGATAGCCAACTTCTCGAACCAAGCCAATACGATTTCTATTGACTACCCCCATCTTGCCGAAGACGCCCAACCAGGAAACCAAGTTCTTCTTGATGATGGTCTGTTGGAACTTCAGGTAGAAGAGGTGAAAGCAGATGCTGTAAAATGCAGAATCATCCGGGGAGGTATCCTCAAAAGCCGTAAAGGAGTGAATTTTCCCAATCTTGATTTGCGGTTGCCTTCTCTGACTCAAAAAGACTTGCAAGATTTAGACTTTGGCTTATCTCAGGGAGTAGATTACATCTCTTTGAGTTTTGTTCGTCGGCCAGAAGATATCCGTACTTTAAAAGACTTGCTGGCACAAAAAGGGGCAGCAGATCAGCCTGTCGTTGCCAAGCTGGAAAAGCCCCAAGCTATCAATAACTTAGAAGCGATTATCGATGAGTGTGATGCGGTGATGGTAGCCCGGGGAGATTTGGGTGTGGAAATGAGTCCAGAGAAAGTCCCACTGATTCAAAAGCGGATTATTCGGCTGTGCAACCGCAAGGGCATTCCGGTCATTACTGCTACACAAATGCTGGAAAGCATGACTCATAATCCCCGTCCCACTCGTGCTGAAGCCAGCGATGTTGCTAACGCCATCATTGATGGCGCTGATGCGGTGATGCTCTCGGGAGAATCTGCGGTTGGGGAATTTCCCGTGCAAGCTGTGGAAATGTTAGTGCGAATTGCTGCGGATATCGAACCAGATTTAGACTTCGTCAACAATCCGCCGGCAAAAAATGATGAAACCCATGCTCTCAGCGAAGCCATCAACGCCATTGTCAATGCGCTGCCACTGCGCTGCATTGTGGCGTTCACCAGTACGGGATACACAGCCCAATTAGCAGCCGGTGAGCGCCCCAAAGTACCTATTGTTGCTTTAACACCTAATTCTATCACCTACCACCGCTTGAACTTAATTTGGGGAATTCGACCAGTTTTGTTAGAAGATGAGGTTGAGACATTTGAAGAATTGACTGCACAAGTCCAGACAATTCTGCTACAGCGTGGTTGGGTTGCCTCAGGTGATAAAGTTTTGATTCTAGGAGGCATTCCGACTATGCGTCCTCAAGGGACAAATTTTCTCAAAATTCATACTATCACCCCAGAGTAGGAAGAGTATGGGGAGAAAAGACTCCCCCATCTCCCAATCTCCCCATCTAAGGGACTTCCAAGAAATAAATTATCCCGGATTGTGAGGTGGAGAGAAGTCCGAGCGGAGGTTTCCTCCGTAGACGCCCTCCAGGCGGCTTCCCAAAGGGTTCGGAACTTCGGAGCATCCTGCCCGCCTCTGGGATGGGACGGGTGGGGACATCCATCCCACAAGAAAATTTGGGTTTGATACGCGATCGCACTTTGGTAAATATAGGACTCCTATTTGATTTTTGAAAAGATACGTATTTATTTTTTAAATTGTCGGCTTTTACCAATATTTATTTTGAATCCAATAAAGAAGTGCTTCTATTTGCGTACATTATTTATTTGCTCAATCAGTGCTAAAACATCACTGCGGCTGAGTTTTTCTTTACCATTAGCAATAGCATTGAGAGTACCAAAAGCCAAGCTGAGGGGAATTTGGCAAAAATCTAAAGCAGGACCAGCAGCAAGATTTTTCGTGTATGCTTCTGCCAGGACTAAATTGCGGCGCGCATATACTTGCATGTTTTCTGCACTCCAACCATCCGGGAAAAAGCTGACTTCACGGGCCAAATCTTCTTTATGGTTGCGGAGGATATTAACTGCCTGTAAACCCCGACCAAATCCAACCGCATGAGTACGATTAGTCTGCGTGCCATCGTACCAAGCCCACAAATCGGAGAGTAACAAGCCAACCGCACCAGCTACCCCAAAAGTGTAACGATCCAAATCATACTCTGTATGAATTTCCCAGTTTCTTTCTGCCCAGTATGCCATTCTGTCTGCCATTGCCGCAGTAGCATCCCAAATCCTGGGGGCAACAGTTTCAGGTGCGAGTAGCGCCCATTCTCTGATCCGAATGCTGACTTCTGGTAAAAATTTTTCGTGTGCACCAAATCCCACTGAGAAAGAATCAATCGCAAAACCATCAACTGCTACCTGCAATGTTAAGCTAATCGTTCGCAACAGCTTAGCTTTAGTTTGGTTATCCAATTCTGGATGGTCTTCAATTTCATCAATGGCTCGCATACATAGATATGCTGATGCCACTGCCTCTTGCAATACTCGCGGTAAACGACTAATGGGAATATAAAAAGTCCGACTAGTCTCCTTTAAAATCTCTAACCCATCTCCCAGTAAATCCATTCCTACACACCTCTATCACTCTTGTAACATACTGGAGTTTGTAAATCTTTGATGATTTTTTATATATATTTCACTCAAACTTAATATTTTATTTGCTAGTGTTTATCTCGGAAATTTTGTTTTTATTGTTGGGTATATCTTATCTGTAATTGAACCGAATATTTCTGGAAAAGCATTTAAATTTTTTCGCATAGGTTTTGCCTATATATGTTTATTAACAGTCTGACATATATGTACATAATAAATCATGAATTTTTTTTACAGTCAAAATTAAAAATAGATCCTTTGCATAAAATCAGACCTTTTGCAAGAATGGCTTTTGCATTTTTGTAAAGAGAAAACAATCCCAATCAATTTCTAAAAATTGAGATGAAGTATCAATTTATTAAACTGTTAACTAATTCCCAAACTGATTTACTCAAAATTTTTGACAACATTCACTTCTTTGAATAACTGCGTTCTCAGAATGCATAAAAACTCTTTTTTCTTCGTGTCTTGGTGTCTTTGTGGTTCAAGATTTTTTACCACCAAGGCACAAAGACACCAAGCATTTTCATAGGAGTTAGGTTTTAACCACTAACCACAGCGATCGCCTAAGAAAATATTGCTCGATACTGACCCAAAGCAATTAGAGGAAAGCATTGTTGATAAAGGTGATACTTCAGATAAAAATGACCGGGAAAACCAGTACCTGTAAAATCAGCTTCATCCCAAGTACCATCTGTCTGTTGAGTTGCAAGTAAGTAGTTAATTCCTTGCTCGATCGCCGATATTGCAAATTTGTCTGTTGCTTTACCTGCTGCTATCAACCCTATCAAAGCCCAAGCGGTTTGAGATGCAGTGCTGCGTCCTTGTCCCTTCAAACTAGGATCGTCATAGCTGCGGCAAGTTTCGCCCCAACCACCATCTGAGTTTTGACAACCGACTAACCAAGCAACACCCCTTTCTATACTGTTTCGCTGAGTTTGCGGAGCAACTAAAGATAGGGCTGCCAATACGCCACTTGTTCCATAGATGTAATTGACTCCCCAACGACCGAACCAGCAACCTTCAGGTTCTTGTTCGCGTAAGAGATAGTTAATTGCTCGTTCAAAGTTATGAGCATCAATGGATAGATGACAACTACCCAGCATTTCTATAACTCTGGCAGTGACATCAGCCGTGTTGGGATCGATCATCGCTTTGAGATCGCCGTAGGGAATCAGATTCAGCCAATCTTGATTATTGTCTAAATCAAAAGCAGCCCAACCACCTGCTTGACACTGCATCGAAGCAATCCAGTCCACCGCACGAGCCATAGCTCTCTGTTTGAGCTTTTCATCAGGAAGCTTGACAACATCCAGCGCCATCACAACGACAGCAGTGTCATCGACATCGGGATAAAAGCGATTGTCAAATTCAAACGCCCACGCACCGGGTTTTCCTCGCCGATTTTTGACAGCCCAATCGCCGTAGTCGAGAATTTGTTTGCTCAACAACCACTCGCCCGCCCGTACTAGAGAAGGATGATCTGATGATAAACCAGAATCAACAAGCGCTCTGATTGCCCAAGCTGTATCCCAAACAGGGGAAACACATGGTTGGACTCGGTAAGTATCTGCTGTTTCGATCGCAAAATTATCGACGGCTTGCAATCCTCGTTCTACAATCGGATCGGCTGGATCATAATCCAAGCATCGCAATGCTAGTAGTGAATTCAGCATGGCTGGAATAATGCCGCCCCAGTCGCCTGTTGCTTCTTGCCGTTCTAAAATCCACTTGTGTGCAGCTTTGATACCTTCTTCGCGAAAAGGCACTAAATTCAGGTTTTCCGCAAGTTTAAAACCTGAGTCGAGGGCGAGAAATAAATCTGTCCAGTCACCTTGGCGGGGTAATTCATATTTGACTCGATCTGCACCTTCGGCATAAAGTTCGTTCAAGTTGATCGCTGGGTCTACCTTAAAGACTGGTTTGCGATCGCACACAATCAGCAATGGCACGGTGCTTGACCTAGCCCAACTTGACAATTCATAGATATTAAACACAAAATTCTCTGGCAACAACATTACCCAAGGCGGTAACGAAGGAATGCCTTGCCAGCTATAGCACCCAATCAGCGCCAGGTGTAACTTAGTAAAAATGCGAGTCCGACTAATGCCGCCCCGCTCTAAAATAAAAGCTCTTGCCCGGATCATTGCTGGGTCGCTTGGAGGTACACCCAACAGCCTCAGCGCCATGTATGCTTCTACTGAAGTACTGAGTTCTCCTCCATCTCCATAAAAAAGCTCCCAACCACCGTGTTCTCGTTGCTGAGAACGCAGATATGCTTCAACTTTATGCAAAGGTCTAGATCGATCTGTTCCCCAAATTTTATGCAGGAGAACAACCTCCGCAGTGATGGTAACGTTGGATTCTAACTCAGCCCACCAATAGCCTTTGGGATCTTGGATCGAAAGTAGATAGTTTTGACTAGCAGCGATCGCATCTGGGAGTTTGGATACGGTAACTCTATCTTGAGTTTGCATGAAACACTTCTCACACTACACACAAATAGTTTAGATGTTGCTGAATCAAAATTATCTATAGCAGTCCTAAATCATTCGTGAAAAACAAAATCCCCGACTTCTTAGAGAAGTCTCTGTGGTCTGTAGTCGTATGTCATACAAGTCCTAATTACAAAGCTTATGGCAAAATTAAAACAATCCCTTCTCCTGTTGGGTAAACCTGATGCTCATAGGTCAAATTCTCCGGAATCACTACCAAATTACCAAACTTCTTGGAAGCGGTGGATTTGGTGAAACCTACTTAGCAGAAGATTTAGATTTACCAAACCATCCGGTATGTGTCGTCAAACACCTGCAACCGAAAGACCCTAGACCAGCAGTTTTACAAATTGCCAGACGACTTTTTGAGAGTGAAGCACAGGTTTTGTATCGGTTGGGTAATGAATGCAATCAGATTCCTCGGTTGTTTGCCCACTTTGAGGAGAAAGGGGAATTTTATTTGGTGCAGGAGTTTGTTGACGGAGAAGATTTAAGTCAGCAAATCTCTCCCGGTAAGCGATTGAGTGAAGCTGAGGTGACTAAGTTACTACAGGAAATTTTAGAAGTTCTCACAGTTGTCCATCAAAAGAATATCATTCACCGAGATATCAAACCGCAAAATTTAATGCGGCGGCGTCAAGATGGCAAGATAGTGTTGATTGACTTTGGTGCAGTTAAGGAAATTAGCACTTTAACGGTGAATGCTCAAGGGCAAAGTAGTTTAACAGTTACTATCGGTACTGCGGGTTATATGCCTAGCGAACAAGCTACCGGACAGCCAAAGCTATGCAGTGATGTCTATGCAGTGGGGATGCTGGCGATATATGCTTTAACTGGCATACAGCCGCACCAACTTCCAAAAGATCCCACTAATGGCGAAGTAATTTGGCGGAATTGGGCAAATGTTAGCGATAAATTAGCTAATATTTTAACCAACATGGTGTCCTACCACTTTAGCCAGCGCTATCAAACAGCAGCAGAAGCGTTGCACGCACTGAATCCACCACCGCAACCACCACCACCGCCACCACCAACCAACCACCAACCACCAACAATCAACAATCAACAATCAACATCGCGACGGAAAGTAATTCAAACTTTGGGTTTAATAGGTGCTGGGTTTGGTTTGGCAATTGTGGGAAAAATTCAGAACCCCGGTGTCTTTGAAACTGTCACTGTCGATGCTAGCGGAAACATCACTAAACGTGACAGGCACAAAGCAAAATATTTTGTAGAAGACTTAGGGAATGGTATTACCTTAGAGATGGTGCAGATACCAGGGGGAACCTTTACGATGGGTTCACCAGCAGGGGAAGCACAAAGAGACTCAGATGAAGGGCCGCAGCATCAGGTAACAGTTCCTGGGTTCTTCATGGGTAAATATGAAGTTACCCAAGCACAATATCAGGCAATTATGGGAAATAACCCTTCCTATTTCAAGGGGGAAAAACGACCTGTAGAGAACGTATCTTGGAATGATGCTGTAGAATTCTGCAAACGCTTAAGTCAGAAAACAGGACGCACCTATAGACTACCTAGTGAAGCAGAATGGGAATATGCTTGTCGTGCGGGAACAACAACACCCTTTTATTTTGGTGAAACGATTACCACTGATTTAGCTAACTACAATGAAGCACCAGAAGGTCAATATCGTCAAGAAACAACAGATGTAGGAAAATTTCCTCCTAACTCTTTCGGTTTATACGATATGTGTGGTAATGTATGGGAGTGGTGTCTAAATAAATATCATAATAATTACGAGGAAGCGCCCACAGGTGGCAGCGAATGGCTGAGTGATGATGGTAATGATGCTCGATTGCTTCGTGGTGGCTCCTGGAACAGTTCTCGAATAAGCTGTCGGTCGGCAAATCGCAGTAGAAACATCCCCGAAAATGGTTTATCTATTTTTGGTTTTCGGTTGGTGGCGGTTGCTGCGTGAGCGCTCCCAAAGGTCAGAGTTGGTAAATGGGAATTTACCTAGCGTACATCAGGGAGTCCACACCTGCTCCAGTGAGGATTTCATCTATTGCGCTATTCGAGTGGGAGAGCCTCTGGCTCTAATATCTTGTTACCAGGTTGAACCTGGTAACGAGGGTTTGGAGGCTCCGCCTCTTGGTTGGTGTAAAACATCTATCATTTATAAACCCTTCCTTTCCAAGCACCGCCTCGCCCTTGCCAATAACGCAGTGCTGAGTCTAGAGTCATCAGAGTATAAAGAAAAGCGACTGCTGGCAAACAAAAGGCTAACCAAAAAGAACATTTATAAAACCTAATCATCGGTAAATAAGCCAACGCCATCAGCAGCCATGCCGATAAACCAGTGACTGCAACTAACCCATTCCCCATCAATCCACCTAGAATCAAACCTAAAGGTGGAACCATATAAATTAAGGTCATCCCAACAACAGTTCCTAATAACAGCAACGGCGAATAGTTAAGTTGAGTAAAGGCAGTGCGGGCAACCATATCCCAAATCGTAGTTAAGGAGGGATACGGACGCAGGCTGTGAGTTGCAGAACTAAGCCCTAGCCAGATGCACCCGTTGCTGCTAGACTTGACAGCATGGGCAAGGGCGCAGTCATCTATTAAGGCTTGCCGAATCACTTGTATACCACCGATGCGCTTTAGTGCTGCTGTGCGAATAAGGATGCAACCTCCAGCAGCAGCGGCTGTTGATTTGTTTGGGTCATTCACCCAGCGAAAAGGGTAAAGTTTTTGAAAGAAAAAGACGAAAGCTGGAATTAAAAATTTTTCCCAAAAGCTTTCACATCTGAGCCGTACCATGACAGAAACAAGGTCTAAATTTTCTTGTTCTGCCTTGGCAACTAATTGATGGAGATTTGCCACGTCATGTTCAATATCTGCATCCGTTAGTAAAAAATAATCCGGTTCCAGTATTTCTATAGCTTTGTTAACACCTTGTTCCATTGCCCAGAGTTTGCCACTCCAACCAGGAGGCAATGGTTCGGCTGTGATGATGTGTAATAGTTTGTCTTTGTTCAAGCTTTGAGCTGTTTGTTTGGCAACTTCAGCAGTTTTATCTATGCTGTGGTCGTCTACCACAAAGATGTTAAACCAGCCTGGGTAGTCTTGGCAAAGGAGCGATCGCAAAGTTTTTGGTAACAGATCTGCTTCGTTACGCGCTGGAATCACCGCACAAACTGATGGCAATTTTTCTATCTGTGTTTCTACAACTTCTAATTGTTGGTCTGTGCGCCAAAACTGCCCGCGCAAAGTCAGCAATCCGATCCAAATTACTAAAGATAAAAGCACCAGACCAAGTTCAATTGCTGCCATAAATTTAATTATGAATTATGTTTAAATCTCAAAATTAATAACTATTTTTTTTATACCCTTATACTACTCTGTCAAGCTAGTTTTGAGGGTTTGTAGTAAGCACCAAGCGTGCTTAAAAATTCTGGACTAAAGTCCTGACTACGAACTTTGCGATCCATCAATTCAAATTTGACAAACTAATACCCTTATCGCCCTACACCCCTTTTATGTCAAATTCCACTTTACCGTATTCGAGTTTGATAATTCGGTCTGCTAGATGAAAATAGCGATCGTCATGACTGATTACCAGCACTGTTTTGCCTTGATCTCTCAGTTTTGTTAGCAATTCTGTGTAAAAAATTTTCTTAAATGCTGGATCTTGGTCGGCTGCCCATTCATCAAATAGATAAATTGGTCGGTTTTCCAAATACGCTGTGAGTAAAGCCAGTCTTTTACGCTGTCCTTGTGAAAGAGCAGTCGTGGAAAGTTTACCATTTTTGACTTTAACTTTATGGTCTAGCTGTAAAACCTTGAGATATTCTTGGACTTTACTATCTAGACCAGAATTTTCTAATCCCCAAAGTTCATCAAATAAATAAAAGTCAGAAAATACCACAGAAAAATGCTGGCGATACCATTCACGATTTTGTTCGGTAATTAACTCTTCATCTAATCGTATTTCTCCAGCTTCAGGAATATAAAGTCCGGTAATTAACTTGGCTAAAGTTGATTTACCGCTGCCATTTCCCCCGACGATGAACACTAGTTCTTGGGGATGAAGTGTCAGGTTGATGGGGCCTAAAATAAAGTTGTTGTCTGTTTCGGCTGTATGGTAAGTGTGGGTGACATCATTGAGTTGTAAGCTGTGCCAGGAAGTCTTGACAGCAGGTGGAACTGTTGATAATTCTGCCCGACTAGCTAGAGATAAACCCAGTGACTCAATTTTTTGCAATGCAATGCTAGCTTTGCTCAAAACAGGAAGTTTGCTGATGATATTATTCATTGGCATCATCAGGTAGGTGAAGGTCAAGATATAGCCAGAAAGAGTTTGAGGGTTAACAGCAAGAATATTAGGCAGGGCAAAGATTACAAAACCCATCGCAAAAAAGAATACAAGTTGACCCCAGCTAGTAGTTGTAGCAAAAAGGGTAAAACCATCAACATTGTGACGTCGAAATGCAGTAGCAGTTGATTGCAGTTTTTTGTCTAGGAAGACTTGACGCCGCTCGTAGTGTAGCTTAAGCTCCTTTATTCCTTCAGTGATAGTACGGAAATGGTTAAACAGTATATCTTGATCTTCACGAGCTAGGGCGAGCAATTTCTTGCCTCTGTTTAACAGCCATTGGCAACTGGCAATCGCTACCACTGAAAGTCCTACAATCATCAGCAGTACTAACCAAGATAGCCATGTAATGTAGACCACACAACCTAGAACGATCGCCAGATTAATAAATAGGAAAGGCATCTGAAAAACACCATCGGCAACTGCTTGTACATCCTCTGTGAGGGTTGCCAATAGGCGGGGATTTCCTAGTTGTTCCAAATGGCTCAACTCTGAGGAGAGAATCTGGCGACTCAAGCGCATCCGTAATTGCAAGACTGCGTTCTGAGATAGGCGAATCAACATCACTTGAGAAATAATGCTGGTGACGAGTGCAACTAATGCCAGTCCTGCAAAACCCCAAACTATGGTTGCCAAAGACGAACCAGGGTCACGACCCGCAGCATTGCTGATTAAAGCTATCAGACCAGCACTGCTGCCACCACTGAGGAATCCAGTCACGATCGCGATCGCCACCATCCCCCAATTTGAACGCAAAAGAAAATAAATCAAATGCATGATAGTTGTTTACAAACCAATTCAGTTTGCGCTCCTAGGGGAAATTTTATATTTTACAGTTAAAAACTTCTGAGAGATCGCGGTAAGCTAGTTGCAATTACAGCTAATCTTGCTAATAAATTTTCAAATTAGCTGCTCAGTTTTCTGAGGAGAATTTCGGAATGAGTGTGAATCTGAAGTCTTTGGAAAACCAAATTCCTGTAGCGGCAGATTCTGAAACCGCTCCTACTAAAAGAACGCGCTACGTTCCCTTGCACCATCGACGTGTTCTCTGCATCTTTCCCAAGTACACTCGCTCTTTTGGAACTTTTCATCACGCCTACCCTCTCATGGGTAAAGTCCGGGCTTTTATGCCTCCACAAGGGATTTTGCTAGTAGCTGCCTACTTACCTCAACAGTGGGAAGTCCGGTTTGTTGATGAAAACGTGCGATCGGCAAAAAGGGCTGATTACCAGTGGGCTGATGTGGTGATTGTGAGCGGGATGCACATTCAGCGATCGCAGATTAATCAAATTAATCGACTTGCCCATGCAGAAGGCAAAATTACTGTTGTCGGTGGCCCCTCTGTATCTGGTTGCCCAGAATATTATCCTGAGTTTGACATTTTACATTTGGGTGAGTTGGGGGATGCAACCGATCGCATGATCGAGTACTTAGATCGCCACATTGAACTTCCTCAACAGCAAATTCGCTTTGAAACTAAGGAACGCTTACCCCTGAGCGAGTTTCCCATCCCAGCCTATCACTTGCTGAATCTCGATCAATATTTCCTGGCAAATATTCAGTTTTCCAGTGGTTGCCCCTATCGCTGTGAGTTTTGTGATATTCCCGAACTCTATGGACGCAATCCCCGCATGAAAACACCAGAGCAAGTTCTGGCTGAACTGGATACCATGCTCAAATGCGGTAATCCGGGAGCGGTGTACTTTGTAGATGATAACTTTGTGGGCGATCGCCGTGCTCTGATGAAGTTGCTTCCTCACCTGATTGACTGGCAAAAGCGCAATGGCTATCCCATCCAGTTTGCCTGTGAAGCGACGCTGAATCTGGCTCAAAGTCCCAAGCTTTTGGAAATGATGCGCGAAGCCTATTTTTGTACGGTTTTCTGTGGCATTGAAACCCCGGAACCCGAGGCTCTCCAAGCTATTTCCAAAACTCACAACCTGAGTATGCCAATTCTGGAAGCAGTGAAAGTTTTAAATAGCTATGGCATGGAAGTTGTATCGGGAATCATCATTGGGTTTGATACAGACACACCAGAAACCGCAGATCGAATTCTCGAATTTATTCGTCTGTCTCAAATTCCTTTATTGACAATTAACCTATTACATGCGTTACCAAAAACTCCTTTGTGGCGCAGGTTAGAACAAGAAGGGCGACTGGTCTTTGATGAAAATCGCGAATCGAATATCAAGTTTTTAATGCCTTACGAACAGGTAGTTGAAATGTGGCGTCGCTGTATTACAACTGCCTATGAACCAGAATTTTTATATCAGCGATTTGCCTACAACATAGAAAACACCTACCCCAATCGAATCAAGGTTCCCAATAGCCCTGCCCGCACTTCTTGGGCAAATATCCGTAAAGGTTTAACCTGTATGACCAATATTCTGCTGCGGGTAGGATTGTTTAGTAATTATCGCCAGACTTTTTGGGAAATGGCGCGACCAGCACTGAAAGCAGGTAATATTGAAAACTTAATTCACGTTGGGCTTGTCGGACACCATCTAATTAAATTTGCACAGGAGTGTGCTAGAAACGAAGAATCGGCTTCGTTTTATTCCCAAAAAATACGTAATCAAGTTCACATCTAAAAGGGACTGGGGATTGGGGATTGGGGATTGGGGATTGGGAATAGGGCATTGGACATTGGGAATTGGATCTTTTCTATGCCCCTTGCCCATTGCCCCTTGCTCTATGCCCCACAATCCTCGTCACTGTCTTCGCGGGGAGTGCCAAAATAGGAATTACAGGTGTTATTACCAAAACTCGGCTATCCTCTCCCTTGCAACAGCTTACGTGAAATTTTGATTGGAGGATAGCTGGACTTTGACCGCTATTTCATTTAGGCGCTGTAATCGCAGATTCAACGCCTAGATCAATTAGAGGAATGAGGTTAAGTAAGCTATGGGACAGATAAAAGCATCTACACTCAAGGAACAACTACCAAGTTTTTCCATTGTCTTAGAAACGGAAAACTTGGCCAATGCCGATCTCAATAGTCTATCTGAGTCTTTAACTTCGCTCTTTAATCAAGACCTCTCGCCCATTTTTGCAAATGAGATTTTAATGATAGATAGTGGTGATGTTCCCCCAAAAAAGCTTGAGCAACTGCTTGAAAAATATCCCTGGATTAAAGTTTGCCAAGCACCATTAGGGACTGGATATTACAAAGCAAAAATGCTGGGAGCTAATTTGGCAACAGGGGACATAGTTGTCTATTGCGACTCTGATTGCATCTATGAAACAAACTGGTTAAGAAATATCCTCATCCCTTTCACTCAAAGCGATCAGATCCAAGTTGTGGCAGGAGAAACAACAACACGAGGGAAGGGGCCCTACGGTACTGCTATGGCTTTGACTTATATCTTTCCCCAATACTCCAGACAGAAAACTCTCAAACGCACCTCCCAATACTTTCTCAATAATGTTGCTTTCCGACGCGAATTTCTCCTACAATACCCCATTCCGACTGAGCTTCCCCTCTATCGAGGCAACTGCCTAATTCATGCTCACACCTTACATTCCTATGGTTACACCATTTGGAGGCAGCCACAAGCTAGGGCAACCCACGCCCCGCCATCAGGACTATCTCACTTTTTCTGGCGTTTCTTGCTGATCGGCCACGATTACTACTGGCAGAAGCGTTTGCTGGCAAAATATCAACATAAGTATCATGACTCTCTATCTGGCTTTCTGGGTAAGTTACGAGTTTTCTGGGTTAGGATAAGTAAAATGTTTACTAATCAACCAAGCTATATTATTTACTTTCCTTTGGCAATTCCCATTGTTATTACCTCAGTGACACTAATTTTTGTGGGTTATGTCATCACCTTGTTTGAATCACGCTACTTGCTCAAAGTTTATAACCAAATTTTGGGTGAATTTGAGGCTATACCAGGACAATAAGGCGACTCGTAGAACCAGAAAACCTAGACATAATGATTTCGTTCCTCTCCGCGTCGCCGTATCTTAACTGTCTTTGTGTCATTCTTTAGTCAACTCCACGGAGAGATGATCCCATCACCCTCCACCCGCAGATATCGTCCGCGCCAGTACACGCGCTGTCCAAACGCACCCATTAGCCAAACGATAAAACTCAGCAAGTCTCGTAACGGTATGACCCAAAGCCAACGCAGCAGTTTAGGGCAGTTGATACTAAAGATACTTACTAGGACTTGAGCATAGCGAATCACAAATGTTGTTAAACTCAGAGCGATCGTCCATCCAGCAAACCCGGATAGTAGCAACAGGGGAATACTGTAGACAGTGCCGTAGCAAAACACCATACTGTAGTACTGCGCTCCCCGATTGTAACGGATAGTCCGCGCCCAGCGTAACTCCCGCATAAATATTTGCTTGAGACTCTCCTGGCCTGTATCCCACTCTAGAACATAGGGTGATAATTCAACCTCATAGCCTGCCATTGCTGCTCTTTTGCCGAGATTATAGTCTGACCCAATTCGGTTGAGGTGCAAACTACCAAAATCAGCTAACGTTGATTTGCGGGTAGCTATAGTCACTCCTATTGCCAAGTGCAGACCTCCATCAACAATACGAGCTATCAACAGACTGGGAATAAAGTCAACGCAGCGACCCAAGGAAGCCAGCGCTGCACCCAAGTATTGGGGATCGTGCCCAACATAAGCACAAGTAACAACACCAACCTTGGCATCCCTCAAGGGAGCAGTAACGATACGAATGTAATCAGGACTTACCCGAATATCACCATCAGCAAAGATGATAACTTCATGCTGAGACTCTGCTAATAAATAGCTCAGGTTGCTGTCTTTGTAATTGACCCCACGTGGTTCTAAACCGACAAACAATCGTACCTGGTTGGGGAAGGTTGCAGCTAGGTTTTTTAGCAAGGAAACAGCAGGATCTTGGGGATCTGTAACCCCAAACAGCACTTCATAAGTTTGATAATTTTGCGTACACAGCGATGACCAATTTTCCCATGCTCCCTCATCTATCCCACTAACAGACAACAAGACTGATACTGGTACATCCTCAGTATTTTCACATTTTGCTGATACGCCGTCTGGGGCTAGACAAACAAAGCCTGCATTTGCAGGCTTGTTTGGAGAAGATACAGGGGAGTCATCTTCATAGATGGAATCCTCTTGTTTCCCTATGTTTACAGGATCAAAGGAGGACGCAGCTACTGGTAGATTCTGGTCATGATTAATCTGCCCTTGGGTAGATGCAAAAAACTGATGGGTACATAATGCACACGCTAGGTAAAAAACTACCGAGCCAACCATCAGCGTAATAAACGCAATTTCTAGGAAAGTAATCATTTTGAGTTACTTTTGAAATACCTTACCTACAAAAGGCAAGCTTTTCTTTATCAAGCTTCTATTTTCACTCTAGTACTCTTTTTCGGCGATCGCTTAGTTCTCGTTACCAAGTTCAACCTAGTAACGAGAGTTACCAGGTTTTAGAGGCTTTGCCTGGGAGCTGTTGCATAGGCGTGCAAGACTCTCATGCACCGGGGCGCACAGCAAAGAATGAAAATCTCTTCCCCAATCCCCAATCCCCGATCCCTATTTTCAATCTCTGATAACGCAATGCCAGTGAACAGAGTTGGCACATGCTTGGTTTCCTCCTAGTTTTTCTTGATGATGTAATAGTCATTCAAGAAATCATGGTCAAGCCGCTTAATTTCTACGCTGGTGAATCCCGCTTCTCTCAACATTTCCAAAGCTTTTTCTTCACCCCACATCGCACCAAGACCCATGCCGCCTGCGGAGAGCGAGACGGTCATGCAGTGCAGGCAAGAAATGTGTAGAGTAATGGTGCGCTGGGATGATCCAGATTACCGTGAACATTGCTGGAAGCACGAATATCCTGCATTAAGTATGTCCCATCAGGGCGCAGTGCCTGATAAATGCCGCGCAATACCACATCCGGTTTTGCTTGGTCATGAACCGCATCGAAGGTGCAGATCAAATCATATTGCTCCACTTCGTCCAGTTTAGCGGCATCTTTAACCTGAAATTGAATGTTGGTGAGTCCTTGATGGCTAATTTCTGATTGCGCCGTTGCGATCGCCTCTTGTGAGATGTCGTAACCTGTGAAGCGACTGTTAGGAAACCGCTTTGCCATTTCAACAAGCGCATGACCACTACCACAACCAACATCAAGTACATCAATGCCCTTGTTTAGGTCTTCCGTTAAACGGGGAACCAAGGGAAGAACATACTCCTCCAGCGCCGCAACAACTGTTTGCCCGCTATCTTCCGCCATAACTTGATGGAAGCGTTGATAAGCAGAATAGGGAACGCCCCCACCCTTGTAGAAGCAGTCAATTACCCGATCTTCAACAGTTGCTAGCAGCGGAATGAATTGTGCGGTAACAGCAATGTTATTGGGACTGGCAGCTCGTGTCAAAAATGCCGCATGTTCCGGAGGCAGGGAGTAGGAACCAGTCACAGGATCGTACTCAACAAAACGGCCTGTCACCATTACACCCAACCACTCCCGCACGTATCGCTCATTTAATCCGGCTGCATCCGCAATTTGCTGACTTGTGGATGGTGGCAGTTTAGCCAAGGTATCAAATAATCCGGTGCGATGTCCGATTGAGGTCATCAGGGCGATCGCGCCACTGTTGAGAATGTCCAGCATCCGGTCGGCGAATGCTTCTGCTTTGGTTTGATCGAAGGTTTGCACAGTCATCACTTTTTTACTATACCAACTAGTTTGTATATTAATTATGAAAAACTATCGTGTCAATCCTCTTAACGCTAAAACTAGCTTTATATAACGAAAAAATTTACAAGCAGATCGCAGCTAAATTCCTCCTATTCTTCAATCTACTCACTAGCAAAGAGGCTATATTTAAACCAAATAGTCTGTAAAATAAATTAAATGAACTTAATCTGTGGAGGTGTCAATGCCAAGAGGCGGCGAGGCAACTAAAACTCGAATCCTTGATGCTGCTGAAGCTCTAATTATGGGGCATGGACTCGCTGGCACATCCATTGATATGGTGCTTGAGAAGGCTGCTATCACGAAAGGAGCATTTTTTTATCACTTCAAAAGTAAGTCAGAACTGGCGCGGGCACTAGTTGAACGATATGCGGATCAAGAAGAGACTTTGCTGGAAGAGAGATTAAAACGTGCCGAGAGGCTTAGCCGAGATCCACTGCAACAAGTTCTCATCTTTATTGGTTTATTTCAGGAGGAAGCAGATCAATTAATCGAGCCTGGTGCAGGCTGTTTGATTGCTTCATACATCTACCAATTCGAGGAACTCGACGAGAAAATTCGTGAGATTACTGCTCAAGCCATCCTGCGGTGGCGAAAGCGTTTAGGAGACAAATTTGAGGAAGTGATAGCTAATTATCCGCCCCGCTTTCCCGTTAATGCCAAGGAACTTGCAGATGGCTTTGTTTCTGCCTTTGAAGGAGCGTTTGTGATGGTGCGGGTACTTCGAGAACCAAAGCAGCTGAGCCAACAGCTTTTACACTATCGCAACTACATTGAACTTCTGTTTTCACCAACGCAGTAGTGCAGAGATTTTTGCATTATGCTACAAGCAGACAGAACATTAGTCCAAAACGAGCGTGTAAGTCCAAGTTGCGGCATCCTCTCAATGTCTACATTTTTCAACTTGTAGAATCAATTAAATTTCGTTAAATTAACAGGTGCAAGTAGTACCTTACTTTTACCAGGTATATGCCTGGTGAACCTTTATCTAAGTTTTGGAAATTATGCCTTTAGATAATGGTCAAATCAACCAAGAATTGAGTGCCTTAGATTCTCCTAAACAAACAGGGGCGAATATCGGGAAAGTGTTGCTCATTGGGGTTACTGGCGGCACAGGTGCGAATGTGGTCAAGGGATTTGTGGAACAAGGAGTTACCAATCTGCGCGCAATCACTAGGAAAATTGACCTTAACCGCCCTTCTTTAGCAAAGATGAGCGATGCAGGAGTTGAGCTTGTGGAAGCTAATTTAGATGATGAGGACTCTCTCGCACCAGCTTTTGCAGATATTTCGGCTGTTTACTGTCACGCCACCAGCGCCGACGCGGCTAAGCCCGATCCGCAAGAGATCGAAAGAGCAAAGCGAGTTGCCCAAGCTGCGAAGAAAGCTAATATCAAACATTTCGTATATAATTCCGCAGGAGGAGCAGACAGGAATTCCAGAATCAGTCACATTGAGCAGAAGTATAAAGTAGAACAGGTTCTGAAAGAGGCTGGCTTACCGACAACGATGTTGCGGGCCTGCTTGTTTATGGAGGAGTTTTGGAAGCAATATACGCGACCCTCCATCCTCAAAGGAGTCTTTCCATTTTCCATTCAGCCGAACAAGCCCATCCATCTGATTACGACTAAGGATATGGGTCGAGTAGCAGCTGACGTGATGAAAAATGATTCTAAGTACATCGGTCAAGAAATAGAACTTGCTGGTGATGTGCTAACTCCAAAACAAATGGCAGAGGAATTTTCTAAAGTGCAGGGAATGACCGTTGTCCACAAAGAAGTACCCTCGTGGATTTTCTTACTGCTTTTGAGAAAAGAACTGTTCGATTTGATTCAATGGTATCGTAACAAAGGTTATCAAGCTGATGTTCAGCGCTTGCGGGAAGAGGAGTTTCCTGGTCTTTTGACCACATTTAGTGAATTTTTGGCAGAAACCAACTGGGCAAATTCAGAACTCACTTACGAGAGTTTGTGAAAACGAACTATTAAACGGGAGAATTTTTCCTCGATTCGCTTCAAGGCAATATATAGTCATCAAAAAATTTTTTATTAGCATCTGTAAGAATTTGCCCGTCTCATGACAATTCAATATTAGAGACGATGTTCATAGGATTTTAAATTGGTGGAGGGTGAAAATTCTTCTCATTACCACTGTAGGGATTTATCGCCTTGCTGGCAATTACATATCAAGGGTGATGTTTAGGAGGTCACATTGAAACGACAGGTTAGACAACCAGTAGACCCATCTCATGATCCTGATCTGCAAAAGAAGCGGCAATTGTTATGTGAGGCAGTTCAACAAGAGTGGCAGGTTATTCAAGGGACTATTCAAGTCTATGTTAGTCGGGCGATCAAGCAATTTGGCAGTAATTTTAGTAATACTTGCGTTCAAGATTCAATTGAAGTGGTAGCCAAAGAAATTTTGCATGAAACCGTTGAAACCGCTCTCAAAAAAGCTGGAGAATTTGACCTAAACCTCTTACCCAGCCCTTGGTTACTAGGTATTGCTGCCAAGAAAATACAACAGTGGCAACGTCAAAAAATCCAAGAAAATCGGTGGATTACACCTGTTGCTGAACTTCCACAAGTTCGCAAAATTAAGCAGCAGCTAAATTATGAAACTTTATCAGACGAAGAGATTTTGGGACTACTGCATCAGTCTTCTAACTCATCTGACCCGGATAGCCAATTAATGTTGGAATATCTGCTGTCTTTAGTAAAAGACAGTGATAGAGAAGTACTTAAGTTAGCTTTTGTTGATGGTAAGACAGGAGAATCTTTGGCAGCAGCATTAGGAACAACAATAGGAGCAGCTTATACAAAGAAGCACCGTGTCATCGCACGATTACGTCAAGCTTATGCTCAAAGCAATCTGTCACTTGAGGAGGGCAGATAAGATGCACGAACATGTAGAAAACTCAAGTCTGATCTCACGTGAAAAAGCCATCCATTTGTATATCCAAGCTTTAGATCAAGGTGATATGGAAGTCATTGCCCAAATACTTGACGCTGCTTGTGATGACCCCGAACTTGAAGGTATTATTACATCCATCAACTTAGCTTACCAACAAGAGGAGCAGCTAACCCCAATTGCCCTCGATGCCCAATTTATCAGAGATTTACACCGCAAATACCTAACTAGTATTTTGGAAAGCATTAGTAAAATTCGTGTGGTAGTGATTGAAGATCATGACTTAACCCGTGTTGGTATTCGGACAGCACTGCTGCAAAAGCAAGAAATTGAAGTTGTAGGAGAAGCTGCTAATGCGACTGAGGGGTTAAAACTGTTAAAGAATCTACAACCAGACATTGCGATTATAGATATTGGTTTACCAGACAAAGATGGTATTGAGCTCACACGAGAAGTCAAATCTGTTGCTAACGGCCAAGAGTCTGCAACGAAGGTGTTGATTTTGACGCTACGAGATCGTAAGGAAGAAGTGCTAGCAGCTTTTGCCGCTGGGGCGGATTCCTACTGTATGAAGGATATCAAGTTTGATAATTTGCTGGAAGCCATACGCGTAACCTACAATGGCAACGCTTGGATCGATCCGGCGATCGCCCGCATTGTATTACAACAAGCGCAGCAAAATCCACCCAAGCAAGAGATTGTGTCAATGGTTACTGATAATTTCGCTGCTCAAAACTCAGATCGCGCTGAGAATGAGGAGATGATTGACCCATACACCCTCACCGAAAGGGAATTAGAAGTATTGCAGTTAATTGTAGAAGGTTGCAGTAACGCGGTGATTGCCAAAAAGCTTTATATCACCGTTGGAACTGTGAAAACTCACGTCCGCAATATTTTGAATAAGCTATGCGCCGATGACCGTACTCAAGCAGCAGTTCGCGCCTTGCGTTCTGGTTTAGCAAGTTAATCAATTTGTGCTGTGCGATCGCTGTTTAGCTAACTCCGAAGGAGGACAAAACAATTCAAAAGTCACGCATTCAAAAGTCAAAAGTAAAGATTCTAACGCATGACTTTTGACTTGATACTTTTGACTTCCCGAAGGGTGTCTTCCCCCTCTCCCTCCCTGGTCTTACCGCACCAACAATTCATGAATACTGAATCGATGCTTTAGTACCCAGTACCGCGCGAAGCACCTTGACACAACTGAATAAATGTGCATTCCCAAACTAGGCGCGGCTGGGCGTAGCAAAGCAGGGATTTACGAGCTTGTTCTAATTGTTTGATGACATCGGGTTGATACCACTGCTGCCAGTAGGACTGTTGAAGATAATCGACTAACCACAGTTGCGCCTCAGTATCTAAAGCTTTATCAATATCTCTGGCTAATTCCAAGGCTTGACGGTAGTTTTTTGGGGCGTTGGTTACTGCTTGGAGTAGTTGAGGGGGAATCGCTTGCAGTTGTTGATAAGAAGCGATCGCCTCACCAGGGCTACCAGCGGCGATGCTCAATATCGCTGGATCTTGCAAAATTTCTTGATGACCCGTACGTGTTAATATTTCAGCCATTGCGGCTGTATCTAAGCGATAAAAGGGAATGCGTTGGCAGCGCGACACCAATGTTGGCAGAATGGATTCTGAGGAAGGGGCAATTAAAATCAGTGTCGCCTGTCCGGGTTCTTCTAAAGTTTTTAATAACGCATTAGCAGCCGCTTCTGCCATAGTTTCTGCCCCCTCCACTACTACTACATGCCTTGGTGCTTCCAAAGGTGGACGGCCCAGAAACTCGGTAATCTCGCGAATTTGCTCTAGGCGGATTACGGGTGGTGCTTTACGCTTGAGTCCTTTCTCTGCTGCTTCAGTGGCTGTGAGGCGTTGTCCTTGATGCTGGTAGGTTGGCTGTACCCACAACACATCAGGATGGTTGTCTTTTTGGAGTTTGGTGCGGATGATAGGAATAGCTGCGGATGGAGTATTGGTAAATAATAATTCCATAAAGCACCGTGCCGCCAAACTCCGCCCAATACCATCAGGCCCCACAAATAAATAGGCTGGGGCAACTCGATTTTGTTTGACAGCTTGAGTAAGTAATTCTACTGCTTGCGGCTGTCCGAGCAGTTGGGCAAATGGGTCAGTCATAATTTTAGGTATAACAGTTTAACTGAAAACTTGCTTCGCAGCACAAGCTTTAAGTTACGATTAACACGCAGGAGTGACATAGTTATGTTATCAGCCGCCGAAACCGTTAGAATTTACAAAAACCAGCCAGAAATGACCTTTTCTGCCGGTCAAGTCATATTTGAACAAGGTCAGAAAGGGGACTGTATGTATGGTATCTTGATGGGAGAAGTAGAGTTGCATGTTAATGGCAAAGTGGTTGAAACCATCCAGGCAGGCGATGTTTTTGGTGAAGGAGCTTTAGTTCATCCAGATAGAAACAGAGCATCTACTGCGATCGCCAAAACTGACTGCATACTTGCATCCATGAACAAAGAGCGTTTCCTCTTTGCTGTGCAAGAAACTCCTATGTTTGCGCTCAAAGTCATGCAGAGTTTCTCAGCACGCCTGCGGCGTTTGAAGCAACTTGGTTGAAACTGGGCTGTATAGCTTCCCCAACTTGTCTGTTGCTTGTTGAACAATCAAAAGGACTTGACGCATAACTTGCCTACTTGCCTTTACTATAAATGTAAAATTAAGACTTCGGCTCGGAATTATCTTTCTCTTTTGGTGTTTCAGAATAATTCTCGAATAGCCAAATGATAATAGCAGTAATCATGGCACTACTAAAAGATATCAGCCCAACAATTACATCCTTGGAAAGATAATTAGCCAGAAAATTAGCTCGGATACTAGCAACAGGAATTTCGGGGTCTAGACCAACCTGTATACCTGTTGTTCTACCACTTAAACGGACTTCTAAGCCTTTGGGTGGCTCTGATACTTTCAGGGTTTGACCATCAATTTTGAATTCTAAGTCTTGATTAGATTGCGGCTCAGAAATGTTCAGATAAATTAATCTTTGAACACCCGGCTTTTCAATATTCAGAAACTGATTTTTTTCAATTTTTAGGTCTTGTTCTGCCATACGAATCTGACCCTGAATAATTGTAGAAGCATTGAAAAAATCTCTGGGAGAAGCACCTGGCTTCTCACCAGTGTAAAACTGCATATCTTTTACTTCTATGCTCTTACCCAATAACTGGGTTTCTGAATCATCTGAACTTGATCCAGGTAAATTTATGGATAGAGTAGCTAGTTGTTTTAACTCTAAATCATAGACTTGGATATCTGGTTGAAAAGTAAATTCAATTGGCTCTGGTTGATCCGGACTATCTTGTAAACCTAATTCTGGTAATTGATATCCTTCAATGACTACCTGAAGAGGCTGCGCCCCTAAGGAAAGCTGCAAAGGTACTGGAGAATTATTTGGTTGTAGCGAGAGTGAGATAACGTTGGTCTTGCCACCTTTATCTGGATAGGAGATATAACTCAATTCTTTAACTTTTGTATCTTGCTGTAGCCTGAGTTCTAAGAGTTCTAGTTCACTAGTTTTGTCTATATTTTCAGGACGACGAATAATCAATTTACTTTTAGGGTCTACCAATTTAATTTTTAGCTCATTTACTCTGTCTATAACTGGACGAGATTTGCATTTAAATGTGCCTTTTAAAACTAATGTTTGACTTCCTTCTATTGAAATTTGAATAATTTCAGAAATGTCATGTAAAAAGAGTTGCTTATCTTGATTGCTAGTGAAATTAAGCTTTTGAACTGTAAGATTACCCTCAAAAGCATTGGTGCTGGGAAAGTATGGTGCTATAATTATTCCTATGAAAAATGCCAATAGTATTAGTGCAATAACTATTGATTTTGTCAGTTTTGGAGTATTTCTAGATTGATTAGTATCGTTTGCGGTATCTTGGGAAAATTTCCTCCGCATTTTGAGTTTATCTAATCCTGTTTTCCATAACCTGATTAGCTTGTTAGAAAACCACAATAGACTGCTGTATATTCTCCAAAATAGCCAGTAAACAAAGATTATAATTATTTGCCAGCTATTACTTAAGAACTCGATAATTTGATTTTTCCTGTTATCAGGTTGCCTCATCGTAACCACCCAGGATTATGTTCAAAATTGATATTACGGGTTATTTCTTTTGGTTTTCGACCATCCCGTTCTTGTTTCCCAACAATATGGAGTACATAGCGACCTGCTGGTTGCTTTCGTCCATCCCAAGCGATGAAAACCTCACCAGGTGATTGAAAGTTTGGACGAGGGTTACTGTAAACTATCTGACCATTACTATTACGAATTTGCAGTGTGGGAAAGCTCGCTCGATATTGAGTAAATAGTACAAATTTGTACTGTGCCGCAGGCTGTCCTAAGATAACAGGTACAAAGACAAAATTATTTCCTAACTTGACAGATGCCAAGACTCTTATATCGTCTAAAGAAATGCCCACTTTTTTGAGAATATTAGTAGGCAGATTAAAAGTAAAATTGGAGAAATTTTGGGAAAATACCAAGTTATCAAGCAAATAATTTTGTTTTAATGACTGTGCTGTTAACTCGGGTTTACTACTGTTACTTAATCGTGGAATTCGCAATACTACTGTGTTACCCAGTGTACTGCTGTCATGGGTGATTAGGGAAATAATCCGTAACGAACCGGTTTGGGATTCCCCAGGCAGCTGTCGAACTATTCCTTCACAGCGATTACTGTTTCGACGAATGTAGGCTGTGGACTCTGGACTTCCGTTAGGACAGGCTTGGACAGAGAGAGTACTCAGGGTCAATATCAAGCAACTAGTAAGTAAAACTCTGTAACTAAACATAACACCGATATTAAGATTTACTGATTGAGTAATATATTAAGCAGCCCCGTCCAAGTGTACTATTCTTTGATTTTTGTTTTGTTTAGTTCCCGGTGCAAAAGACTTTCACAGCATCTTGCGGGTTGAGTTGAGATGTGTTTTTTTCTCTCAAACTACATTTTTTAGTATAGAATCAGAGATTTTTTTGGTGAAAAAAAGTATAAAAAATGCAAAAAAATAATTCATGCCGCAAAAACATCACTAGAATACGATTAGATATTTGATTTGAAAAGTCTTGAAAGGAGTGCATGATATTAAGGAAATAGGCAGGAAAGGCTTCTGTCGATGTTCCTGAGCTTATTCCTTAGACGTGAATCTATATCTTTAGGGCGAAAATTAATTTACTTTGTTCCGATAGTAAAATTATTTACCACTATTATTCGTCTGCTCCCCAGTCCTATCATCGATATTTTTCTTGCGCGAAGGGAGTAGGCAAACAAAATAACATCATCTGATGTGAAAGTTATAGAGCCATATATAAAGAAGAGTTATTCTCCATTGCTATATCAAAAATATGTCGGAGTCTAAGTGATGAAACCTTTATTTAGACTATCAATAATATTCATGAGTGTAGCTATAACAGTAAGTTGTGCATCTGACCTGCACAATTTTCGTGTACAACCTCCATCTTTATCTGCTTCAAGAATCGAAAAGGTTCCAGCTAATACCTCAACCCTTGAATCCCAAGCCGCCAAGGTACTAACTGCTCAAGAAGTCAACGATATTGCCAAGAACATTACAGTTTTGATTCAAGGACAGAGACAGGATGGAGCCGATTTCAATGGATCTGGGATAATTATCGCTAGGAAAGGCAATGTTTACTACATTCTGACAGCCGAGCACGTTGTCCCACAAGGAAGCGATTATACGATTGTTACGCCTGATGATAAGCAGCACATCAGTAAAGATATTAAGGTGCTTTCAGGCATAGACTTAGCCGTCTTGGAGTTCACAAGTAATCAAAATTACCAGATAGCAACTATAGCTGACTACACTCCGCAAACTGGAAGCTACATCTTCGTCTCTGGCTGGCCTGGGTTAGATGTAGAAGATAAAGAAGAATCAAGATTGTTTTCAGCCGGAGTTCTTTTTAACAAGGATTTTGCATTTTGGACTTCCAAAGATCCCTTAGATAAGGGCTATGAATTTCTCTACGGTAATATCACTTACCCAGGGATGAGTGGTGGTCCTGTGTTTGATATTAGCGGACGAGTAATCGGCGTTCACGGGAATTCAGAGGGAGAGGGAGAATTAGGCTCTGAAATGGTTCTTGGTTATGGCATGGGTATTCCCATTCGTACTTTTCTAAAATCAATGTCTCAAGTAGGATTAACCGTAACTCCTAGTCAAGCACCCCCTCCTACTCCTACGGCGCAGCAAATCAGTTCCATTATCAGTTTTCTAAATTTGAAAGAGCCAAAGAACAGCAAAGATGCACGTGAATGGCTGAAGTATGGCATTCAACTGTGGCGACTAGGGCAGTTTCCGGAGGCTGTTGCTGCTTACGACACTGCAACTCAAATCAATCCCAGACTTGAGCAAGCCTGGTATGTTCGAGGACGTGTCCTAGCAGGTTTAAGAAAATTTGAACAAGCTATTGCATCCTATGACAAAGCCCTTGCCATAAAACCAGATTTCATTGACGCTTGGCGTCTCAAAGGCGTAACTCTCGGTTATATAGGACGCCATCAAGAAGCAATTGAATGCTTTGAAAAGGCCCTCAAAATTCAACCTAACTATTTGGAATACGTACTCCACCATTTTCACGGTGAGGCTTTGCAAGCCCTAAAACGTCACTCGGAAGCAATTAATTCTTACACCAACGTACTAAAGATCCAGTCGAATGCTGCTACTTACTCCAATCGAGGAGTTAGCTACTATGAACTTGGAAATTTTCAAGCAGCCCTTGATGATTTCAACAGTACTTTGCAAAATAACCCTGAAATCGACGATCAAATTAGAGCATATGTGAATCGAGGTCATACTTACGTTAAGTTAAAAAAATTACAAGCTGCTTTAGATGACTATACCTCTGCTATTAAACTCTACCCTCAATTACCCAATCCCTCTGAAATTGCGCCTGAGATAAAAATCGCTAACATGTATTACGATCGCGGCTTTGTTCGTGAAAGCTTAAAAGACTTTCAAGGAGCAATTGCGGATTATACTGAGGTTGTGCGAATAAATCCTCAAGATTCTCAAGCTTACTACAATCGGGGTAATGTGCAAGCTACCCTAGAAAATCTACCCGCAGCTATTAAAGATTGGAGCCAGGCTATAGAGATTAATCCCGAATATGCTGAAGCTTATAACAATCGGGGCTTTGCCCACTTTATAAGGAAGGAGCGGTCAAAGGCTATAGAAGACTACAATCAGGCTATACGTATTAATCCTAACTTTGCTATTGCTTATCATAATCGAGGAAATGCGTACAAAGTAGATAATAGGCAGCTAGCTTTGGCAGATTTTAGAAAAGCTGCACAATTATACAAAGAGCAGGATAATCAGAATGGCTACCTAGAAGTGCAAAAATTAATTATTGAGCTTCAGCAATAGAATAATTCATTATCCAATACCGCCAGTTCCCACCACCAAAAGCAATGAAATAGAATTTTACATATAGCCCCAAGCTTTGAGCTTATCTGTCAAAATCCTTTGAATTTGTTTTTGCACTACTTCCGGACTGGCGCTAGCATCTACGCGTACGATTCGTTCTGGGTAAGATGCAGCTAATTGTGCATATCCTTGCTGGATGCGACGATGAAAAGCGATCGCTTCTTGCTCAATGCGATCCGCAACATCGCCGCTACGTCGTTTGCGGGCCAGTCCCACCTCGACATCAACATCCAGCCAGAAGGTAATATCACTTTCTAATCCATCGGTGGCAATGGCGTTGAGTTCGTGGATTAAACTCATATCTAGACCGCGACCGTAACCTTGATAAGCAACTGTAGAGTCGATATAGCGATCGCACAATATTATTTTTCCTGCTGCTAGATTTGGTCTGAGTTCTTGTTCCACGTGTTGCGATCGGTCAGCAGCATATAATAATAACTCTGTTCTGTCAGCAATGGGCTTGGCTGGTGATTTATCTAATAACAAGCGCCTCAAATGCAAGCCTAACTCTGTTCCTCCAGGTTCGCGAGTCACTAATATAGAGATGCCAAGGCTTTGCAACCATTCACTACATAATTGTATCTGGGTTGTTTTGCCGCAACCTTCCACTCCTTCAAATACAATTAATTTGCCATTCATTGTGCTGCAACCGATTTTTACTGACGTGCTTTATTAGGCTAGCAGGAATACTGCTTTCTTATACTAGCTGCTTACACAATTCCATCAGCTTACGTTTGCGCCCATGAGTAGCCGTTAGTTGGGAGCGATAATCAGACCACTGACTTTGCTGTCCCAACTGAAAATAAGCAGCTTTCACCTTTTGCAACCATTTCACAGCTTCATCGTAGCGATCCGCCTTACCCTGATTTATAATTGGTTCGGCTCGACTGCGGGCATTGTCAATTACCCAATCGGGACGATGGGGAATTGCTGCTTCCATGACCCGCATTACCAGTTCTGGACTAGAGTAGGATGAATTGACAACAGCAATAGCATCATCTACTAATCCCTCATACAGAAAAATATCCACTTTCGCTTGTTCTGCTCCCCAGTCGCGAAATGCTCGTAGAGTTTTCAGTAAATCCTGTTTCACAGTAGACCAACTGTCCCCTACTAACTCTTCCACCTTACGGTAATAGCGAAATGAAGTACGTGTATTAAAAGCAACGATACTCGCATTCACAGCAACCGAGAAATTGCTTAAAGATTGCGCTAAATCACTTGTCCAAGCAGCCAAGTCATAGAGACAATGCCCTGATAATGTCAATCCTGTTTGAGCGATCGCTAAGGCTTCCGATAAATACTCTCTCTCCCGCAAAGCTTTGGCAAGAGCAAATGCTGTTTCTGCTGTACTCATGTGATTTTTAGCAGCAGCAATTGCTTCTTCAACTTGCCCCAAAGCTACCAACCGCGTCAGATATTGCTGCATTAATCCTTCGGCACGGGCAAGATTCAAGTATTCTATGTAACGCTCTTGGCGCTCAAGAATTTGCAGGCGAATCAATGCCAAATCTTCAGCAAAGTCTGGTGGCATACCTGCCCAAAGTGATACGGAGCGATCGCCCGCTAAAATTCGTTGTAGATTCTCATCCTCCCACCCTTGCCGCAATGCTGCCATACTCATGGCAAAATCTGTATCTAACTCATCCTGCCATGCTTCCAACATCACCTGCAAATCCACCGCCTCTGGTTCTGAAATTTCCGCACACAAAATTGCTTCTGTCCACGCCTCATCCAGATAGTAAGTAATGGAATATACATCACCACCGTAGTCTAATAACTCTTGCCATTCCTCCGCATAGGCTGCGGTGATTGCTTCTAAAATGGCGATCGCACTATTTCCATCTCCATTTTTAGCCAAATCTTGCGCCTTCTCAATCACAGCCAGCAAATCATCGCTGAATGGATCTTCCTCATAGCCATACTCCAACTCCCGCAAACCATTGCGTAAAATCTGCTTTACCTGCTGGCGAAAAGGCGCGACATCAATAGTTTGGCGTTTTTGCTTCGATGACGGCTTTGACGGACTCGGCGACACCATCAAGCTAACATAGCGGTCGATCGCATCAATAAGTTCTGGTTCTTCTGCAACCAGTTCTTGAACTAGTCTTTGCGTTTGTACATAATCCAAACGATCCAATAGCTGTTCTAAAGTCGGACGTTCCTCAATCACCCTTGATTGTCGCGAACAAGTGAGTAAAGTTGCAACGATATGTTTGCACCAACCACCATAATCATAAGGACACGTACAAAGCGCTGAGGTAATTTCACCCGTATCAAAACGAATACTGACACGGTAGGGTGTGATCTCACTGCCTTCCACTTCTGCTTGGATCAGACTACCTCGTTTTTGCAGATTACTAACTGCGCCTCTCTTGTAATATTCTTCACCACGAGTGAATGACAAGGTACTGGAATTGTAACGAATTTCAGATTCGGAAATTTCCGGTATCGACATAGTTTCAGGGTTTTTATTTGTAGGCTATGTCAAAATCATCGTAACTTGACTCTCGATCGTAAAAATCTTTACTTTTCCTGTAGCGGCGCGTTACGCTGCGTTAGGGATTTCCAAGAAATAAATTATCCCGGATTGTGGGGTGGGCATCCTGCCCGCCTCTGGGATGGGACGGGTGAGGACACCCATCCCACAAGAAAATTTGGGATGTTTTTTTATTTGGAAGTCCTTTATTAATGTATCGCTTGCCAAACTCGTTCGGGTGTCATCGGGAGTTGACGCAACCTCACACCTGTAGCGTGGGCGATCGCATTAGCTACAGCAGGTGCTGTACAATTAGTAGTAATTTCTCCTACACCCTTAGCCCCAAAAGGCCCATAAGGATCGACTTTTTCGATTAAAAATATTTCCATTGGTGGTACATCAGCAGCCGTAGGAATGCGATAATCTCGCAATCCTGGGTTAATAATTCTTCCTTGTTCATCAAACAGCAACTCTTCCGTCAACGCATAACCAATTCCCATCGCAATACCGCCTGTCGCCTGTCCTTCACAAATCCTCGGATTAATTGCCTTACCTATATCAATCGCCTGCACGCATCGTAAAACTTCAACCTTTCCCGTCTCCATATCAACCTCTACCTCCACACCCTGCACAGCAAAAGTTAAAGTCGCTTCATCCGCCGCATAACTTACTTCTACACTTCTTTTCTCTCTGCTACCTGGTGCGTATTCCTCTGTGTTCCTCTGCGTTTGTTTCTTTAACTTCTGGGCCGCTAACTTCACAGCTTGTCCAGAAATATACAACGTCGCCGAAGCATAAGAACCTGCATCAAAAGGAGTCTCCTTCGTATCCCCAGAAAACATCTTGATATCATCAACACCCACACCCAACACCTGGGCCGCAATTTGCCGCAGCGTCGTATCAGAACCAGTGCCAACATCAACTGAACCTGTTCTTAACTCATATTTCCCATCATCTAAAAGCGATAACTTCACACTCGCAACGTGGATTTTTGATAAACCACTGCCTTGCATCGAAACGGCAAATCCTACACCACGACGACGAGAACCATCTATTACTGGTGGCGTACCGGAAACATAACCAAGTGACTGCGTAACTTTTTCAAAACATTCTGGAACAGCATAGCTACCAATTAAATTAAAATGGTCTGTTGACGACCTTCCCAAATTAATCGCATCTCCAGGACGGATAATATTTTTCTGCCGGATTTCAACGGCATCAATGCCGAGTTGATTAGCAATTTCATCGATTTGACATTCCATTGCAAAAGCGCCTTGAGTTGCACCATAACCACGAAATGCACCCGCTGGCATTGTATTTGTATAAACAGCAAATCCTCTAAATCTTTTATTCAGGCAACGATACAAACCTAAAGGAATATAACCTGATAAAAATACCACCGTTTGACCATGATTGCCATAAGCACCAGTGTTGGCAATTACTTCCATCTCTTGTGCCACAAATGTACCATCTGCTTTAACTCCACTTTTAATGCGAATTGTCATTGCATGACGGCTATTTGTAGCAGTAAACTCTTCTGTTCTAGTGAATTCCCATTGTACAGGTCTGCCTGTGCGAAGGGTAGCAAAAGCACAGAGGTCTTCTGATAAAATCTCTTGTTTATTGCCAAATCCACCGCCTAATTGGGCTTTATAAACGCGAATTTTTGCTTTGGATATATTGAAAATTTTGGAAAGCAAACGTTGGCAGTGAAAAGGTACTTGGGTACTGGAACGAACCACCAATATACCATCTGCTTCTAACCAAGAAATTGTCACATGCGGTTCTAAATGAACGTGTTGCACCGCTGGCAGATGGTAAGTATTTTCTACAATTAAATCTGCCTCTGCAAAACCCTTTTCACTATCACCAGATTCGAGAAATATTTGTCCAGCAATATTGCGATTTCGATCGGGAATTTGTGATGATTCTGGTTCATCGTGAATAACGATACTACCATCATTCATTGCTTGGATAGGTTCTAAAATATGCGGTAAAATTTCGTAATCGACTTCTATTAATTGACAAGCTTGTTCAGCTATAGACACTGACTCAGCAACCACAGCAGCCACGCGATCGCCAATAAATCGCACTTTACGATCTAATAAATAATGGTCGAGGGGATCGGGCACAGGTTCAGCGTGTCCGGCGGTGGTGTAAGCTATCCTGGGGATATCTGCATGGGTGAACACAGCAACGACGCCAGGGATTGCTTTGGCTGCTTCGGTGTTAATTTTGCGGATGTAAGCGTGAGGATGGGGCGATCGCAATACCTTAAGATGTAGTAAACCAGGCGGTACAAAATCTGCGGTGTAAGATGCTTTGCCTGTGACAATTGCCGTACCGTCTTGTTTGGGGATACTCTTGCCGATAGATGAAGAGGGGGAGAGGGGGAGATGAGGAGGTGGGGAGATAGGGAGAATACTTTCAATAATCGCCTGATACCCTGTGCAACGGCAAAGATTACCCTTTAAAGCCAAACGCAATTCTTCTGGTGATGCAAAAGGCAACTTTGCTGCACTCATAATCATACCTGGAGTGCAGAAACCGCATTGAAAACCTTGTCCTTGCAAAAATGCTTGCTGCATTGGTGCAAGTTCGCCATTTTCTGATAACCCTTCAATTGTTGTCACCGATTGATTGGCTATTCGCATGGCTGGGTAAATACAACTGTGGATTGGTATATCATTTACCCAAACCGTACAAGCGCCGCAATCTCCGCGATCGCAACCACGATGAACACCAAACCAGCCTAGTTGTCGTAGCAGAGTTAAAAGGCTGGTTCCGGGATGACAATTTACTGTAAAATCTTGGTTGTTAACTTGGAATTTGAATGCTTCTTCCATATATATTTAAAATACTTTTAATTGTTGGAGTGAACGCCTAATTAAAACTTGTGTCACCTCACGGCGATAAGTAGCACTAGCCTTAGCATTATCAATAAAATCTATATCCTGTAGAAACCTTGGGTGCAACGTCTCTACATCTGTTTTCAATTCCAATAGACGGGGTGCAGGAACACTCGCAGCGATCGCACACCGCAATTGCAAATTATCTGGATTACAAGCACTCACTGCGATCGCCAAAGCGGGATCGCTGGCTGCAATGCCAAAACGCTGATAATTAACTTGCCATTTTAAATTTTCAACTGGAATCAAAACCCGCCTCAATATTTCTGATGGTTGCAAAATAGTCTGGCGGGAACCAAGTTGAAATTCCTTGGCTGCAACTTGGCGCGACTCTCTGTTTAAATTCCAGATTTCATAAGTTGCATTTAATGCCACCATGATTGGTGCTATGGTTCCCACTGATAATGCCAGACAGATATTACCTCCTACTGTCGCCATATTAATTACTTTTAGTGATGCTGCGAGTGCAGAAATAGCACTTTTGAATCCTTCTACAGCCGTCCATTCTGAAGGCCAAGGATAATGCAATAATTTTATTAACGGACATGTCGCACCAATTACTAAATTATCTTCTTGTACCTCAATTTCTGACCAATCTAAACACTGTATATCTACCAGTACCTTCAAATGTGGCTGCGGTTCAGAAAATATCCACGTTCCACCAGCTAACCAAGCCCAACCTTCACCCCAGTTGCTGATAGTTTGAACATCATGAGGACGTAAATAAGTTTTGATGTTTAGCAGATCCATTTTTGATTAATTTTTAACGCAGAGTATCGCAGAGGAAAGCGCACCAGGTAGCAGAGTAAGTTTCATTTGCGTTGTCCAAAAACTTTAAATATCTAATTGAATTTCATAACGAAGTCTTTTTGGCAATGAAATCTTATAAACATCACCTTGATTCATCTCATCTGGTTCTTTCATTTGACTTAAGGCAGTGACAACTTCATCAGAATTTGCAGTCAAAATGACAACAGCTTGATCGCAAGCTATGGGAAAATCATGCCAAGTACCTATGTGCAGCAAAAGTGCATGTCCTGGGGGAAATCTTAATGCCTTTACTTGATTTAAATCTGGCAGGTTTTCGCCTTGAGTGTGATTAGGTGGTGCCATTACCATAATGAATGGTGCTTGTCCCAAACCGATGAACAATTGGGTCATATGCATGTGGCGTTCTAACCAGTTAATAGAAGGATATCCTGGCATGATTTTCGCGGTTCTAAAAGTTGCAGTTCCACGATAGAGAAAGTCAATATTTTCGCCTTCAATTACTCTACCTTGATAAAAAGGAATTCCTAAGCCTGGTTTGCTAACATCATCTCCTAATAGATGACCATAGGGTTTGATATTTTCAGAATTAGCATCAATGATAGGAATTTTTAAAATTCGAGTTTGTGGAGTTGTCATGAGATAAATTTTATTTACAACTGTTAAATACACATTGTTAACACATATTTACACGAAACTCCAAATTCCCCATTCCCTATTCCCTATTCCCTATTTTCTGTATTGCCATTAAACCATTCGTAAATACTTTCGCCTGTAGTTAACCAAGTATTGGGTTTATTTTTAATGTGCAGTAAACACTGCTTTAAATACTTGAAGCGCAACGGCTGACCGACAATAAATGGATGCAATCCAATTGCCATTACTCGCCCTTGCTTTTCTCCTTCTTCCCACAGTTGGTCAAATTGGTCTTCTATTGCCTGGGCAAATTCTGGCCCAGAAAAGCCGTTACTCAAGCACAAGGTAATATCGTTTGCTTCGATAGTATAAGGAATCGCTAGCAACCGACCGTTGGGTAATGGATACCAATAAGGTTGATCGTCATTTACCCAATCGGCAGTGTAAACAATACCCGCGGAATACAATAATTCAAAAGTTGATTGCGTAATTGAAAATCCTGGTGTTAACCATCCTTTTGGACTTTTACCTGTAGCTTTTTCTAGTAATGTCAAAGTTCTGTCAATTATCTCTATTTCTGTATCTCTATCCATGTCACTATGACCAGTAGAATTGTTAATGCCATGTGCCATCACTTCCCAGCCATATTTTTGTATGGCTTCGATAATTTCGGGATAAAGTTTACAAATTTCTCCGTTGACCGCCGCAGTTACAGGAATTTCTAACTCTGCAAATAGGTCAAATAATCGCCAAATACCGATGCGATTACCGTAGTCTCGCCAACCATAGTTGGCAATTTCTGGGTAACTATTCAAATGGGGTTGAATTGCTGTTCCGAGTTTACCAAAGGTGAAATGTTCTACATTCATTACCACCCATACAGCTACTCTGGCATTGTTAGGTAATTTTGAAACTGGACGTTGTGTAATCGCTTGAAAAGATGGAGATTGCATAAAAATGTTGAATTATGAATGAAAAAATTAAGAGTTTCATAATTTATAGTTTATAGTTCATAATTTTTGCAATGGTTGACCCAGTGATGCGGGTGGGCCTAGTTGGATACGGGTGGCATCTCGTGAAATGATCGCTAGTACTAAGATTGTAGCTAGGTAAGGTAAGGAAGATAAAAGATAGGGAGAGATATCTAAACCTAATCCTTGCAGAATTAACTGTATAGCACTGACTCCACCAAATAAATAAGCACCCCAGAGAATCCTTTTTGGTTTCCAACTAGCGAAAACAACAAGGGCGATCGCTATCCATCCCCGTCCAGCAGTCATGCCTTCCGCCCAAAATGGCGTATATGCTAAGGAGAGATAACCCCCCGCCAAACCTGCCATCGCCCCACCAAACAGCACTGCCAAATAACGTACCCTATTTACTGGCAAACCCAAAGCATCAGCGGCTGTGGCTGATTCGCCAATACTCCGCAGTACTAACCCCAAGCGGGTTTTTTGCAAGAACCAAGATACAAAAATCACTAATATCACAGAGGCATATACCAAGATATCCTGGTGAAAAAAAGCTTTTCCAATTATGGGAATAGATTCTAAAATTGGGATGCTTAGAGGTTGCAATCCAGTGATTGTTTTACCAACATAGCCTGCACCAAGAAATGCACTCAGTCCAGAACCGAAGATGCTAAGGGCTAAACCAGTAGCTACTTGATTCGCAGCAACAGTAATTGCTAGCACAGCATGAATGAAAGCGATCGCCATTCCTGCAACTAGAGCTACCAATAACCCTAAATAAATATTACCTGTGACTGAGGCGACTATAAAACCACTTGCCGCCCCAACTAGCATCATTCCCTCAACACCAAGATTTAAAACCCCCGATTTTTCTGTGACTAACTCGCCCAATGCTGCCAAAATCAAAGGTGTAGCTGCCCTGATAGTGTCTTTGAGAGTGTTTGTGAGGATGTCATTAGTCATTTGTCATTTGTCATTTGTCATTAGTTAGTGGTTAATAATTATTCCCCCACTCTCTCACTCCCCCACTCCTCCCCTCCTCCACTCTCCCACTCCCCTATTCCCTCTTGTTGATCCGCATACTGTTGTAGATTAAAAAATCACTAGCTAAAAGAAAGAAAAACAAAATGCCTTGAAAAACTCCAGCTAAAGCCAAGGGTAGTGCTAATTTAATCTGTAATAACTCGCTGCCTACGTAAAACAGTGCTATCAGCAAACTAGATAAGATAATCCCCAAGGGATTTAAGCGACCAATAAATGCTACAAGGATAGCAGCATAACCGTAACCAGGAGAAATAGTAGGACGTAATTGACCAATCGGCCCCAAAACTTCACATGCACCAGCTAAACCTGCCAAACCACCGCTGATGAGTAAACTTAGCCAAATAATGCGATCGCTTTTTATTCCAGCATAGTCTGCTGCACGCGGACTAGAACCAACTACCCGGACGCTGAAGCCAAAAAATGTCTGTTGCAGCACTCCCCAAATTAACAGCGCTGCCAAGAGGGCAAAAATTACACCCAAATGCAATCGTGTCCCAGCAATTAACGATGGTAAGGTAGCAAATTCACTAAAGGGTGCAGATTCGGGAAAGTTATATCCTTCGGGGTCTTTTAACGGCCCCCGCACAAAGTAGTTTAAAACAGAAATTGCTACATAATTTAACATTAAGCTGGTGAGGATTTCGTTGGTATGAAACTTCACTTTTAATACAGCAGGTATGCCGCCCCAAATCGCACCACCGACTACTCCAGCTATCAAACAAAGTAAGAGTAAACTATAGTTATTGATATTTGTAAATGCTAAACCTACAGCACTAGCAAAAATTGCTCCGATAGTAAACTGACCTTCCGCACCAATATTCCACACCTTCGCTTGAAAACATACAGCTAAACCAACAGCAATCAGCAAAATTGGTGCTGCTTTCACTACTATTTCTGTGAGTCCATATAAGCTGCTTAAGGGTGAGATAAATAAAGTATTTAACGCAGCAATAGGAGGTTTGCCCAATAAGGTGAACAACAAAAGTCCCGAAATTATTGTTCCTAAGAGTGCAACCAGGTATGATAGCGCTTGCCAAGTTTTTGACGGTAAGGTATTTGGTTCTAAACTGCTATGCATTTAACTAAAATGTCGCAAGAATTCTCCTTCCATGCTTGCATGGTGGGAGATGAATTGCGACCAACCAACTATGATCGTAGCAACAATACTCTATGTCTGCTAAAATCTGATCGCTGCTCTAGAAAAGCGATCGTGTATCAAGCGTATAAGTTCCGAATCTATCCAACACAAAAGCAACAAACACAATTGTCTAAAGCGTTTGGCTGTTGTCGTTGGTTCTGGAACTACAGCTTGAATCTAATTCAAGAAACTTATAAAGCCACTAGCAACTTCCGATCTAGAGGTGCAATCCAAGGTTTATTGCCAGAACTCAAAAAAGAGCATCCTTGGCTAAAAACAGATGTTTATTCTCAGTGTTTACAAGTTGTTGCTCTAAATATTTCTACTGCTTACAAAAACTTCTTTGAAAAACGGGCTGGCTTACCTAGTTTCAAATCAAAACATGGAAGGCAATCGATGGGCTTTCCTCAAAATGTCAAACTAGGTGATCGTGCGATTGTATTACCAAAGCTAGGGGAGATTTATTGCCAAATTCACCGTCAAATAGAAGGCACAATCAAAACTGCTACTATTTCTAAAAACCCTGACGGCAAATATTACGCTTCGATTTTGGTTGATGATGGCAAAGAACAGCCACAAGCCAACAGTGAAGGCAAAGCAATAGGGATTGATGTGAGACTAACTCACTTGTGTATCACCAGTGATGGCAGCAAATACAGTAATCCTAAACACTTTGCCAAACATCAACGCAATCTCAAACGCAAACAGCAGACATTAAGTCGCAAACAAAAAGGAAGCAATAGACGTAACAAAGCAAGAAATCTAGTCGCCCGTGTTCACTCCAAAATAGCTAGGTGCCGTGAAGATTTTCTACACAAGCTATCCCGCAAGATAGTCAACGAGAACCAAGTGATTGTGATGGAAAATCTCAACCTTCTAGGCATGGTACGCAATCATAATTTAGCGAAGGCGATCGGTGATTGTGGATGGGGGATGTTTGGGACAATGCTGAAATACAAAGCACAGAGGCAGGGAAAAATTTATTTAGAAATTGATAGATTTTTCCCTAGCTCTAAAACTTGTAACCATTGTCTGCATAAAGTCTCCGATCTGCCTTTAGATCTTCGTTTGTGGGATTGCCCCAAGTGCAATACTAGGCACGACACAGATATAAATGCGGCAAAAAATATTAGAGATGAAGGCTTGCGGATATTGTCGCTCTTGAACTAGCGACACTGCCAATGGAGGGGATGTAAGTCGTCCTGGTAAAACTTCTGTTTTGCTAGACGCTGTTGCCTGTGAAGTTGGAAGCGCAGACTATGCTCTAACATAGTCGGGGTAGTTCACTTCATCTTGTCAAGGTTAATGTTGCCTGGTTTAGCCCTTTCAAGGTGAGTAAAAATGCTCAAAAAATTTCTCGAATTTTGAGCTTTTCACCTTTGTGTCTTAGTGCCTTGGTGAGACCAGCCCCCCAGAAGGCGGTTCCCGTCACGTAGACGCGCAGCGGTGAGGGGGTCGCAGTCTTGGACGCCACTTGCTTTATGCCGGGAGACCCGTCCACCGCAGTGGCTCCGCTTCCCGTCACGATTGCGAACCCCCGTACGCCGTAAGGCGTTCCCGCAGGGTACCCGGAGGGCTTCCCGTCAGGGTAGGGGGACTGGCGTAGACGCCCCTTGTGGGCGGCTTCTCGTAGAGTACCCGTAGACGCGCAGCGGTGAACCAGCGCGGTCTTGGGGAGGCAGCGCGCAGAAAGGGGGTTCCCCCCATGAGCACCTGCCGTGGTTTCCCCCATGAGCGACTGGTGAACCCGGAGGGCTTCTCGCAGAGTAGGGTGGTTCAAAAGTCAATTTTTTCACCACATAGACGCGCTTTACTCGGCTACTCTACGAGAAGGGCTGCGCCCTACGGTGCAGGGTAGACACTAAGACACCAAGAAAAATGCATTACACCTTGAAAGGACTAGTTGCCTGGTTTAACTATAATTTTCGGGCAATATGACAAGCACAGAGGTATCAATTATCTTCCCCTCAAGCTACTCCTCCGTTAACGCGGATATTTTGCCCAGTGATCCAGCCTGCTTCATCGTTGGCAAGAAACGCCACTACATCGGCAATATCTTCCACTTGTCCCAGCCTTCCTAATGCTGCTGCTTGGGCAAAACGGTTGATTTGTTCTTCTGTTTTGCCTTGTCGAAACAATTCTGTATCTGTGGGATCTGGTGAAATGACATTGACAGTTATACCCCTGCTACCCACTACCCAATTCTTTCGCCACTACTCGCGTAATTTGTTCAATAGCACCTTTGGTTCCCACATAAGTGCTATCGGCGATCGCCTTTTGAGTGATTTCCAGAGGAAGCTGTTGCCGCGATGCTCTGTGTGGCATTATTGAATAATCAAAGAGTTTGAGCTTTCACAGGCAACACAATCACAAATTCAGTTCCTTGACCCAGTGTGGAATTGACCTTAATCGCCCCACCATGCTTTTCCACTACAATTTGATGGGCGATCGCCAATCCCAGTCCAGTACCTTTACCAACCGCTTTCGTGGTGAACAGGTGGTCAAAGATATGCTTCTTCACCTCGTCTGTCATGCCAATGCCATTATCTGCAATCCGAATCGTTACATATTCAGAATCGAGCATTTCCGTGCAGACGTTGATGACAAGGGAAGTATCTACTCGCTTTCCCTGCTGCCAAACTTCTTCCAGGGCATCGATCGCATTAGCAAAGATATTCATGAACACTTGATTGAGTTGTCCCGGATAGCACTCAAGCTTTGGCAAGGGAGCGTATTTTCTGGTAACTTCAATTTCAGGCCGCTGCCCCAAGGCTTTGAGGCGATGGCGCAGGATTAATAGGGTACTGTCAAGTCCCTGATGCACATCGACCTCAACCTTTACAGATGTATCAGTGCGGGCAAAGTTTCGCAGCGACACGGAAACATCTTTGATTCTCTCCGTGCTTAACTGCATAGAATTGAGGAGCTTTGGCAAATCTTCAAGGAGAAACTCCAGATCTGTTTGGGCGATCGCCTCCTGAATGGCAGGTGGAAGTTGGGAGTGATGTTGCTGACACAATTGCAGGATGTTGGTGAGATCGGCAACATACTCTTGAGCGGGAAGAATATTGCTGATGATGCAGCTAACGGGATTATTCATTTCATGGGCCACACCCGCTATTAGTTGACCGAGCGTCGAGAGCTTTTCTTGTTGCACCAGTTGCACTTGTGCCTGTTCCAACGCCGCCGTTCGCTCTGCCACCCGCTGTTCTAAACGATCGGTCAGTTGCTTGAGTTGCAAATGCATTCGCACTCTAGCAATCACTTCTGCTTGTTCAAATGGTTTGGGAATGTAATCAACGGCTCCTAACGAAAATCCTTTCACCTTGTTTTCGGTATCCGTCAGCGCTGTCATGAAAATGATTGGGATTCTTTGCGTTAATGGATCGGCTTTGAGTTTGTGGCACGTCTCAAACCCATCGATTCCAGGCATTTGTACATCTAAAAGAATCAGAGCAGGTGGTTTATGCTGCACCAATTCGATTGCACTTTCTCCATCTTCGGCAACTCGAACCGCAAAACCTGCACTTTTTAATGCTTGTGATAGCACTGACAGATTAGTTGGATTGTCATCAACAATCAAAACAAAATCAGAGTCTTTCATAAGTTTAAATCATTGTTTTTATATCGAATGAATTAAAAAAGGCAGAGAACAGGGGAAGAGTGAGTGGGAGACGCGGGGACACGGAGAAAAACCAATGACCAATGACCAATAACTATTGACTCTTGACCCTTGACTCTTGACTTTGGACTCTTTTGAATTCAGTTAGCCTGACTTATCCACTGACTTAATCTCTCTCGCAGTTTCTTGAGTTGGAAATTTTCGGCAAGCTGGATTACTTGTTGAGCAAAGGTAACAAAGACAGGATTGTTTGCTTTTAGGTTGTTTGCTTCATGCAGTACGCCATCGACATCGCCATCTTTTACCAACTCATACAAGCGAGTTAATACATCAATAGAAGGTAGACAAATATCATTTGAATTTGACTGATTATTCGTTTCTTGGCGATTTGAATCAACTTCTGGTTTTGGTGCATAAATCCATTCCAAATTCAGGTGAATTCGGAGTAATTCCAGCAGGATATCAGCCGAAACAGGTTTAGGTAAGAAGGCATTCGCTCCGGCATCCAAACTCTGATTTTGATCGCTTTCAAACACACTCGCAGAGGAAGCAACGATCGCCACATCTTTCAACTGAGCGGATTGCTTTACGTAGTGAATCAGGGCAAAGCCATCCATCACGGGCATTACTAGATCGGTGATGATGAGGTTGGGTTGAGTGGCGATCGCCCGATCGATCCCCTCATGTCCATCACTAGCTTCTATCACCTCAAATCCAATTGGTTCTAGCAAATTGACGATCACCGAACGGTTTTCCCACTTGTCATCTACTACCAAGATGGTGCGTTTTCTGCCCTGATAGCCTGTGATAGTTCCCTGTTGCATCACCCTGGAAGCCGTTGCCCATCCTTTTGCTTCCGGGAACTCCATCTCAAACCAGAAAACGCTACCCTTACCGAATTGACTTTGAACTTCCAAAGCACTGCCCATGAGGCGGACGATTTGTTGACTGATGGCTAATCCTAGTCCGGTTCCTTCCGCCTGTCTCTTTAAGTCTCCTACTTGTTCAAAGGGAAGAAAGATTTTCTCCAATTGCTCCGATGTCATCCCAACTCCTGTATCCTTCACTTGAAAACGAATTTTGTAGCTTGTCATTTGTCCTTGGTCATTGGTCATTTGTTTGTTTTCATCACTAATGACTAATGACAAATGACTAATGACCTCTACCTTAAATGTCACTCCCCCACTGTCTGTAAACTTGATCGCGTTTCCCAAGAGATTAATTAGAACTTGGCGCAGTCGTTTTTCGTCCGCATGGATACCTGCGGGGAGTCGCTCGTCAGGCTGATAGTTGAAGGCGATCGCTTTTTGCTCAGCTCTGATGCGGCAGATTTCGACGACTCCTTGCAGAAATGAAGGGAAATGGAAATCGATTGGACGCAGCTCCATTTTGCGGGCTTCGATTTTGGATAGATCGAGTACATCGTTAATTAGGGTCAACAGATGAGAGCCGCATTGATGGATGATTTCGATCCCTTTGCGTCCTTTGTCCGTGAAGGGTTCTGTTCGTTGCAGGATTTGAGTATAGCCCAGGATGCCGTTGAGGGGGGTTCGCAACTCGTGGCTCATGTTGGCGAGAAATTCACTCTTGGCTTGATTGGCAATTTCGGCAACATTTTTCGCCTCCTTGAGTTCAGTCGTTCGTTCTTCAACTCGTCGCTCTAGTTCATCATTGGCTTGTCGGAGTTTTGTTTCTGCTCTCCGGTTTTCATTAGTCACCGCAGAGAGGACAAATGTAGTGATGGCGATGACGCAAATGAATGATTGCAGTAGGATGAGCGATTCATTGGGCGAGGCTTGTTTGGCAAACGAACCAAAGCCTCGAACGGTTCCAAAAACCGCGATCGCTGACACAATAAGTACGAGTAAAGTAGATTCCCGCGTTTTAAACCGAACTGCCGACCAAATCAGCGGTGGAATAACCATGTATTCAATTGGGTACCCTCCCGAAAAGGCTACACGATCGATTGCCATTACTGAGAGTAAGACAAATACGAACTCTATAATTTGCTGCCGATCAAAGCTTCTTTGATATTGAGATTTTTGGAACCATGCCAGCAATAGGGGTGTAACGACCAAAATACCTGTGCTGTCTGATGCCAGCCAAGTTCGACACACGTCTCCAAATGCTGTCCAAGATGCGATACCACTTACGCAAAGTGTCAGTGCAGCCAGTATGGAACTGATGGCAGGGCTGGGTACAGTCAGAACTATAAATTTAAAGACATCTTGCGATCGCTCTAAAAAATTGTGGCGTTTGATGCAGCGATGAATTAAAAAAGTTGCTAAAACAGGTGTGATAAGATTGACACCAGAAATAATGCTACTAATTAAAAAATTATTTTTGAAAAAAAGAATATAGCCAACAATAAAATCACTTAGAAATAAGATGGGCCAAACGCGATAGCCTACTAGTAACATTGCTGCCAAAAAGACGCCGAGTGAAGGCCAAAATACTGATGCACCATTGACAAATGTCATGGATAAACCTATGTATCCAAGACAGAAGTGAACAATAGGAATAATCAGCGCTGCTATCAGAAATGGGCGATCGAGCTTGACTAAGGATTGTGGCTTTCTCGTATTCTGCTGCATTTGTTGTCTCCATGCAGATATCTGAAGGACAGTAACCTTCAACAAAGGTTGTCAAGCTTATGTTTCCCAAATAGGTGTTAACCATAACGGGCATAGACTTCATCCGGAAATCATTGTGAATTATCAAGCGATCGCAGCGTTTTGCAAAAATGGCTAAATGTCAGAAATTCTCTCCAGGTAAATAGTTTTTGGAAGAATATTAACTATTTTGTTGAATTTGGGAATTCTAAGCCAATACGATTCAGTTAAGGCTGCGATCCCCCCTAGCCCCCCTTTAAAAGCCCTTGTCATTACCCACATTTTTCTCAAGCTGGCGATCGCCATAAAATCGGATTTCAAAACCCTGATGATTGCGTGACTATTCTCAATAAATATTGATAGATGATAATTGTTCGGAGACGTACAAACCCTAATAAGCGTAAGGTTTCCAGAAGATGTGGGTAACGACAAGGCTTTTAAGCCGGGGAGAGGTCAATGTTGGGCAGTTCTCTCGCCATAACGCAACAGCCTTTCGATCGCACCCAGACGGTTTTCCCAAGCTTTGACTTGGTAGGGATTCTCCGCAGCTTGCAAGCGCATCCAAATCCGAAATTGAAACTGGAAGCGAACCAGAGTTGCTCTTGCTGCTAGCAACTTACTGGCATTGGGTTCAGCAGCCAGATTATTCAAAGCGCTTTGCAAAACTTCTGCTTGGGCATTAAACTCTGACATTGTCGTACCCGGTAATCGCAGTTGGTCGTTTTGCGAAACAAACTTCCATTCGCGTAGCAACGCATTATAACGGGCAGCAGCAGCAGCAAAAGGTTGACGCAGAGGTATTGGTTGTTGTTGCGTGCCTTGTTCTCTACCTTGGGTGCGACTAAAAACTTTTTGTAAATCATTGTTAAAATTATCTGCGGCAAAAAGGGCATAACCGCTAATTGGCAAATCTCTGACCAATTGGATTTGATCGAACGCCCCGACTGTTGGTAAAGCAAGCAGGCGAATTCCTGGGATCAATAAGGTAGAACCTAATTTTGTCGAGGCGATCCAAGGTTGCGCCAGTCGCTCAAAGCGCAAGGTATCTTGGGCATAGGTCATGGGGATGATTAAATCTATATCACCCTGCCTTGCCCAGACTTCCCAATGCTGCTGAATCTTCTGAATGCGTTCTTGTTCTGGTAAGGGAAATACAGCTGCCGATAAAATCAGGTTGGGTCGCTTTGCTCGCAAGTGCTGGGAAACTTCAGCAACAAAGCTATTAACTCGCTCAGTGCGAAATTCCGTCCACTTCCGCCAAAGTTCCCCCTGCTTGGGGGAAATCTTCATTGGATCGACACCAGTAAGTTCTTGAAACTGTGCCCTTGCTGCTTGTCCATAGCCATAACTCCGTCCTGCACCTGGATCTTGGAAAGGATAGCGAATATAGTCTAGCTGCAAGCCATCGACTTGATAGCGGGTAACAATTTCTTCGTATAGCCGCAGTAAATACTGTCGCACTTGGGGATTAGCTGGGTCAAAAAAAGGCTTACCCTGACCAAGGGGAATCATTTTACCGCGATGATCGTAGCCTGCCCAATCGGGATGAGCAGCAAGGACTGGCCCCGGATAATTAGGGTTAGTATTAAGAATTTGATTGTGGCGTTGGTTGCCAGCCGCAAAAGTCCAAACCCAAGCGTGTAATTCCATACCCCGAGCATGGGCTAATTTCACCGCGGCTGCGAGTGGATCCCAGCCGCGAATGAGTGGATTTTGCTGTGGTGCAACTTGACTGGGATATATGGTGTAACCAGAGTTGACTGTTTCAAAAAATACTGTGTTAATCCCTGCTTGTGCCAGACGATCAAAAATTTGAGCGAGTCCGCGATCGCTACCAGCACGAACAATTGTCCCCCGATCAAGCCAGATAGCCCGAATTTCTGGTTGAGCCAATCTGCGATCGACAGGAAATTGCTGCCATAGCGAAGCCTTCGCCATTAGCCAAGTAGAGCGAGCTTGAGCATACTTTTTTTGTGCTATCAACTGCTGCAAGTTTTTCACAACTTCCCGTGCTTGTACCAGGGCTTTCTCCGTACTCACAACTGGTGGAGCCCCAGATTTAGTGGAAGCGAATTGTGTCTCCTGTGCTTTTACAGACACAGAGTTGCCATTGTATGCCGCAGCAGCTAAATGAGCGCTTTCTACTCGACCGATGAGATTTTCTAACTGTTGCTGGAGAGCGATCGCTTCACTGCGGCTAATGGGTGCGTTGGAGTTAGGTATTACATCCAAACGCACTCTGTGTTCAAGTTGGTCAATTGCCTCATCTGAACGTAGAAACGTATTACTAGGTAAGGGTCTAGGTTGGGGAGGAGTGGGGGAAGTGGAGGAGTGGGGGAGTGGAGGAGTGGGGGATGGGGAGATGGGGGGATGGGGTGATGGGGAAGTAGAGGAAGTGGAGGAATTTCTCCCACTCTCCCACTCTCCCTCTCTCCCTCTCTCCCTAGAGGAGGCAGCAGCGACGGAGGTAGAGCAGTTTGATGACGCTTCTGGTACTTTATTAATGAAAATAGAGAACTTTTTTAAATGACGATTGAGGGCTGCTTTCAACCAAGCGGTATCTATCTCTGCCCCAGAAGCGGCATCTACTCCCCACCGCCAACCGAACAAGGTAGAACGTTCTGTTGTTAAAACTGCTGCCGAATTATCTTTAGTATTCCAAACAGCAGCAGCTTGTGAATTTAAAGTATTGGGAATCACAACCCCACCGCGTACTGTTCCAGACAGGTTGTCTTGGCTTTCCCAATTCTTCGATGAAGAAGGTTGCAGTTTCTGGGGACTGTCAAGGCTAAATGCCCAGTATCCACCCAAGAGTGTTTGCAGCAATTGCCGTACTCCCGATGGTGATGAACTCCCTACCGAACCACTGGCAATCAAGCGCCCGCCCTTTCTCATCCATTCTTCCAGCGCGATCGCTTGCCCTGGCGTCAGATTCTCCACATTCGGCAAAAACAACACTGGGCGATCGCCCCAGTCTGCTGCACTTCTGACGCTATCTAAAGAAATTACACAATACTTCACCCCCACTGAGCGCAAGCGATTTTCAATTCCTGTCCACTGATTGCTGTTTTCTTGAGTATGGATGATGCTGAATACAGGCTCAGAAGTTGTAGCATTTGCTGGCAAAATATTCACCAGACTATACATTATAAATTTAATTTTAAAAATGAATAATCCCGTTGTTTTGAGATTTTTAAATTTACTTTTTTTTATGGTTTGTCCCTGGCTGTTCACTTATTTATTCCTCACTTATTTTATTTGGTCATTAGTCATTGGTAAAAACCAAGGACTAATGACTAAGGACAAATGACAAAGAACTATTTAATACAGGTCTTAATTAATTCTTCGACTCCCGCAACAGTAAATATATTTGTATCCAATTTACTAGCTAACTCTTCAACACCCATATCATCTAAAAACACCAATTCGCCATGTTTTAGCATGACACTTGGCAGTAAAATTCCATTTCCTAAATCTTCCCCTTGTAAATTTAACAACAAGTCATGACCGGTTAGCAATCCAGTTACGGTAATATCTTGCCCCCAATAATCGCTATTCATAGCACGCATATTTACTTCTAAACCCTCCACGGAGTTAAAACGCTTTAGGATTGGTTGAAATGCTTTTTCCACAGCGTTGCCAACAACCCAAGTAAATTTTCGCCATCCTTTAACTTTTGGTGGTAGCAAATTATCAGCGGCTTGGGCAAAGTTTTTGAGGAATAAACGAATGGAACCAACACCATTATCGATTTGGGGATAATCTTCGTATTCAGATTCAGATGGTAATTCCTCACCAGCGATTAAAAACCACTCATCAGCTAACCAAGCAAATGTAGAATTGAACTTTTGACGAAATTGTTGCTGGAGCGATCGCACTTGTTTAATGACTTCTCGTGCTGTTTCTCTAGAAACAGGTATAAGTTCGTCTTGTTGGGGACGGAATTTGGTTAACCCCACTGGAACTACTGCCACAGAAGCTACTGCGGGCACTTCGCCAGTATGAAATGATGCTAAATCTCTGAGGGTTTGCTCCAAATGCTCGCCATCATTAATACCAGGACACACCACTACCTGAGCGTGAATTTGCAGTCGCCTTTGTTGGAACCACTTGATTTGTTGCAAAATTTGTCCGGCACGGGGATTTTTCAGCAGTCTAATTCTAACTTCGGGTTCTGTGGCATGAACGGAAACATACAAGGGAGACAGACGCATTCTGTCAATTCTTTGCCATTCCCGTTCTGGTAAGTTAGTTAAGGTGAGATAAGAGCCATACAAAAAGCTCAAGCGATAATCATCATCTTTGAAATACAAGCTTGAGCGTTTGCCTGGTGGTTGTTGGTCAATAAAGCAAAATGGACAGCGATTATTGCACTGGATTAAACTATCAAATAGTGCTGTTTCAAATTCTAATCCTAAGTCTTCGTCATAGTCTTTTTCGATTTCAATTTGATGAGTTTTTCCAGTCGCGTCTAAGACTTCCAGTTCTAACACTTCATCAGCACATAAAAATCGATAATCAATTAAGTCACGGGGATGTGTGCCGTTAATGCTCACAATCGCATCCCCAACTTCAAAGCCAATTTCTGCCGCAATTGAATCAGGTAATACTTTAGTAATTCGAGCAGGACGAATAGTAGTCATTGGTCAGGAGTAATTAGTCATTGGTCATTAGTCATTTGTCATTCCATTTAAACAAAGGACAAATGACTAATGACAAAGGACTATTAACTATTTTTCAATACTCCAGCGGCGATTGACCCCAGTATTAATACGCCAAATATTAACCTATACCAAACAAATACCCAATTACTGCGGGTTTTGAGGAAGCACAGCAAACCAGCAATTGCTAAATAAAAAAATATTGCCGATAAAATTACACCAACTACCAAACACACTCTCCCCACCTCCCCATCTCCCCACCTCCCCACCTCCCCACCTCCCCATCTCCCCACCTCTCATCCGCAGCTAAAAAACTCCTGCACCAATTGCACCCAGAATTGCTGCTCCAAACCCAAGGCGATACCATACAAATACCCAGTTGCTTCGCCGTTGTAAAAACTTCAGCAACCAAGCGATTGATAGATACGAGAATATGAAGGTTGAGATAATACCGACAATCAGCGGCAGGAACATATGCGATTCTTCGAGTACGTCTTTAGTTTGAACCAGTGTGGCGATCGCCAGCGTTGGCAAACCTAACAAAAATGAAAATCGGGCAGCAGTTTCTCGTTGCAAACCAATAAATAGGGCTGTCGTCAGAGTTGAACCAGAACGCGAAGACCCTGGTAAAAGGGCGATCATTTGCCCTAAACCTACAATAATCCCATCTTGAATTTCTACCTCTTCAAAGCCACGCTTGCGGGAACCAAATTTCTCCGCCAAACCCAACAACGTCGCCATCATAATTGACATTGCCGCAATCATCAAGGGACTTTCTAACTCAACATCTAAAATCTTGAGTACTAAACCACCTAATAATGCCGGAAACATCCCAATCGCAATCCCCACAAACATTTTCCACTCATATCGCTGCCATTCCTTATGCTGAAATGCTAACCAAGCACCTCCCAAAATGTTGCGAATGTCTTTCCAAAAGTACATCACTACCGCAAAAACGCTACCAAGCTGAATCCCATCAACTGCGGCCTTACTCCATGTTGCCTTCCAGCCTAAAACGTCCCGAAATATTATTAGGTGAGCGGTACTGCTGATTGGTAAAAATTCCGTGATGCCTTGGACTATACCTAAAATAAATCCTTGCACTATTTCCCCAACCAAGTTGGCTTCACCCGCAACAGCATTACCAGCTGTTTGCATCAGATAATTTTCTACAGGCAATAAAAAATCCATACCGCCTACAAACATTGTCCCCATTCACCAGACTCCAGAGATAGCTACGTAACTTTACCGAATTATCCAACTTTACGTCCTTGGAGTCAGTGATTCCGGGAGACTATTTTATTGACAATATGGTTTTCTCGCTCAAAAGTCCCTGTAATTCACATCTTGCATAGCCTATGCAACTACACTGAGGCAGATCCTCCAAACCCTCACCTGCCAGGTTCAACCTGGTAACGAAAAAGAGACTCTGGCTTTTGTTGAGAAGGGTGCAAGACTCCCATGCACCGGGGCGCACAGCAAAGAATGAAAATCTCTCTTCCTATGTCCCATGCCCAATGCCCAACTTTCCAGACAGTCAATCACGGGAAAATCCCACAACCAAGGATAAAAATACCTCTTTCCCGATCCCCAATCCCCAATCCCTATTTTCAAGCTAGATATCAGTGTAATATAAAAGATACTATCATTATGCCCCAGGGGGGGATTTATGTTGTGATATCTTAAATAAGATAAAGTTAAGTAAACAATATTAAAAACTTGATTAACAATACCTTGTCTTCCCACACTGCTTCTACCTCCGTCAAGACTGACACCCAAACCCTGGAAAAACAGATAATTCCCCTGGCTCCCCCTCTCCCAGACGCGCCATGGCGCGTCTCTACATCTCTCCTCCTCTTATCTTCCTACCGCCAAACTTGGCTAGTATTTGCCGCAGCCATATTTCTGGTGTCTGTGCCAGTATTTATCGAAGCGCCCTTAGTGCGATCGCTGCCCTGGTTGAGTGTAGCCCTGACAGGTGTATGGGTGTGGCTGAGTCTCTTATTAATGTCACGTTCTGTAACATATGTTTGGGGAGATTTGCTATTCGGGTTTAGCTGGAGTTGGTTAGCAGGTTCGATTTACTGGGGTTGGTTGCGTTGGGAACCGTTATGGCATTTGCCAGTAGAATCTATCGGCTTGCCATTTGCTATATGGTGTCTGCGTCGCAATTGGGGCAAAGTCGGTAATTGGTTTTATTTGGGTTCTTTACTCGGTACAGTCTTAACCGACGTGTATTTCTACTTGGTAGATTTGATGCCCCACTGGCGACAAATTATGCGGGTAGAACCAGAGTTGGTGTCACCAATTTTACGAAATGCCGTAGCACAAATACAAACTCCTTGGGGGACAGCCTGGGCATTAATTCTTGCCTTAGTTCTTATGGCAGTGGGACTTTTGCCTTTGGGTACAAGACGACGGTACTGGTATGCCTTTAGTGGAGCAGTGTTGAGTACGATTTTGGTAGATAGTTTATTTTTGTTAGCTGCGCTTTTGGCGTAAAAATATTTTCACACAGATAACATCTCAACTAAATCTTGCTTTTTCTTCTTGTTATATCCAGAAATCCCCCGTTTTTTCGCCATGTCTTTTAGCTGTGCAACTGTCAAAGTGTTCAATATTTTGATGTCTGCGATCGCTTCTGGCATTTGTTCAGGACTCAGATAAAAAACTTCTTTGAGCGCATTTAGCTTCTTTCCTTTGGTTATGCCACATTTCAGTGTTGCGATCGGTTCCAAGTTTTTCCAGTACTTGCGTGGGGCTTCATCAATACGATTGGTGGCGATCGCTAAGTTCACTCCCTTTAACTCACTGTTGGGTTTTTCAATCAGATACTGCAATGCCGCCTGAATTTCATCTCTAGTTGCAGTTGAAAGATTGACTTTTGGTATTGACTCCCCAGTTAGAATCCTGGTTAGCTCTAATGTTTTCTCACTCTCGTCTGCAATGATGCACCAAACTCTTTCTAAACCCGCTTCCTCAGCGATCGCGTAAATAAATGAATTGCCGATGACTTCATAGCGATCTTCACCGATTTCTTTAACAATTACCGGAACCCAATTGCGACTACCCGATTCAACCAGTGCTTTTGCAGCTGCTTTGATTAAAAACTCTGGTGCATCCGTGCCTTTACCTGGGTTGATTTCATGCATATAAAGACACATCAAATTCCCAACATCGCTTAAGCTCATGTCTCTGCTCTCTTATTGCAAAAAGTATTCCTTAGCTAGTGCCAAATAATGCTCATAAGCTGTCCGATTTTTGTAAACAGCCGGGATGCGAGTAAATGCAGCGCTTGCAATATGCGCGTAACTGGGTATGTTAAAAATGTGGCGGCTTTGATTTGCCTGAGTATATTTAGGGTAAAAATATGGTGTTAGATCAATAGGATTAAGTGTATCGGTTTTGGCTTTGTTGATGATTTTATCTATCTCCTTTTGGGCGGTAAATATCTGAGCCTCGGTAATGGATTCACCGTTGTAAAAAATGGGGAGAGCAATAGGCCCTCCGTCATTCCTTTTAGTTTGAATTTCGGGAATAAAACGCTGAATGACAACAGCCGCGTTCTTTAGCGAAAACATGCTGTTGTGTTTGGTGGGAATTAAAACAACATCCGAGGCATACACAGCACTCTGGCTAAACAATCTCCAATTGGGTGGAGAATCAATCAAAATATAGTCATATTGATATTTTAGTGGCTCAATTACCTGCCTAAGTCTGCTTATCTTTATACGTTGCCGCAATTCCTCTTCACCAAGCTCCATCAGCTTTTGGTCGCTAGGGATAATATCAAATGCGACTGTACCTTTAGATGGTACTTGGAAATTCAACCTGAAGCTTAATCCAGGAGGAACCAATATACTCGCCTTATCTTCCAACCAGGAATATAGCACATCTTCTTTTGGTTTGAGAGCAAGAGAGTTAGTTAAATCCTGCTGGCTTGGGTCAAAATCAATTATTAATGTTTGTTTTCCCAAATATGCTAGCGTTGCAGCCAGATTGAGTGTTGTTGTAGTCTTTCCCACCCCACCTTTGTTGTTGTAAATGGCAACTGTAAGTGCCTTTTGTGGGGTGTCAACTTTAGCTTTGATGTCCTGCACAATCTCGTCAACATTGTCAGGTGTGATTTCCTGGCAAGGTAAACAAGGGTGGATAACCTTACCGTGTTTCCTAAACAGCTGTATATGGATTGAGTTGGTGATAATCCCCCACTGGACAGATTGACAGTTCGGCGCTAACAGGTAACGTTTAAGTTGGGAAACGGTAGACTTATACTGTGTGGAATTTTCACTTAAGTTAGTATCTCTGCCTTTTAACTCAATAAGCAGATAAGGGTTAGACTTGGTGTGGATAAAGATGTCTTTGTCAGTATCTCTTCTAACAGCATAGTCAACTTTATCAGTACCATTCCCAGTGGCAAAGTTGGGAATCGTTTCGGTGACATCGTACCCCAATGTTTTTAATAATTCCGGAATAAATATACTACCTATTGTTGCTTGCGGTGCATTGATTGGTAGGTAGAGCAAGGCTTTTAGAAGCTGGTTATATTCCATAGAATGAGTCTGCATACACAAACACGAAACCTTCAAATTTCAGGAGTTTTGCTTATAGTGTACTGAACTATTATGTTATTTGCGATCCTGAGTTTTCACAGTATGTGATTTCGGGTGATTTTTGTAACCTAAGCTTCCTTAGCATTATCCGATGTGTTGACATTTTTTTGTCATTCTCACCAATCACAATAAAAATTACAGGAGCTTAATTAAATACATGACTTAATCCAACTCCGAATTAATGACCCCCTTGAAGAGAAACCAAACAAATTCTTGGTTGAATGCAGCGCTATTATTCGCCCTAGTTTCACTACCTACTGCTTGTGCTTTGCAACCAAATCGCATAAACAATGTTGCCGAATCTTTCCCGAAAGCAGAGGCGAAAGAAAGCGATCGCAATAATGCAACTTATGCAGATGTGCAAGCTTTGGTGAATATGGGTGCGCGAGTTACTGGTACGCCAGTCATGGAAAAAGCAAGTGCTTACCTGATTGATGAGTACCGTAAGGCTGGCTATGTCACTGAGGTTCAGACTTTTGATTATCAAAAGTTTGTAGACTTAGGTTCAAATCTCAGCATCAATGGAGCAAGTATAGAAGGTAATGCACTCAATGGCACGATTCCTGGAAAAGTGAATGCACCAATAGTAGCAGTTCCCAATGTTGGGCGTCCCGATGACTTTGCTCAGGTAAATGTCAAAGGTGCGATCGCAGTTGTCAGGCGCGGCGAAATCCGTTTTTCTGAAAAAGCTAAAAATGCTGCTGCTGCTGGGGCTGTTGGTTTGGCGATCGTCAACAACAAACCAGGTAATTTATCCGGCGGTGCGTTAGGCGAAACGGTGAAAATTCCCGTCTTAGCACTTTCGGGTGAGCGTGGTAATCCCTTGCTTGAGAAGGCACAGAATACACCAGTCAATGTCAATTTAAATGTTAATGCTCAACGGCGAGTTGTAAACGGACGCAATATTATCGCTCATCTACCAGGTGTAACTCAGCCAAAGCTGATCGTTGGTGGACACTACGACTCAGTGCCGGGTTCTCCGGGGGCAAACGACAACGCTTCTGGAACAGCAGTTGTATTAGCTCTAGCTCGTCATTTGTCAAACACAGATCTTGGTCGTCAAGCCTGGTTTGTTGCTTTCGCTGGCGAGGAAGATGGATTACACGGCTCAAAAGCATTTGTAAATGCCGCTACCCCAGAATTCCTCTCAGGTTTGAAAGGAATGCTAAATTTTGACATGGTAGGCGTTAACGATCGGCTTGGTATAGGTGGTACATCGTCGTTAACCGCATTCGCAAAAGCTACTGAACCCGACGTCAAAATCTTTGGTTCCTATGGTGGTAGCGATCATGCACCGTTTGCTGAAAAAAACGTGCCAGTCCTGTTTTTCTACCGTGGTCAGGAACCAAACTACCATACACCAAATGATAAAACGGTAGACCCAAAATTGCTAAATGAAACCACGCAAACAGCGCTGGATATCATCAAGCAATTGCTGCAAGTTAACTGATTTGTGGGTGAGGAAAACGGAGTTTTGTCTCCTGCTGATAGTGTTGAAACCCATCTTTTAACTTAGAAATCTGCAATGTCCGCTAATTTTTCCTTAAAGAAATCGCTAACAAATTTATCTTTAGTATCTGTGGGAGCTATGACAGCTCTTTTCGGAGCACAGTTAATGCCCACCAAAGCAGTGCTGACTCAACAACCAATCGCACAGCTACCGTCTAATCCATCAGTTAATACTAATACTAACTTTATTGCCGCTGCGGTAGAAAAAACTGGATCGGCAGTGGTTCGGATTGACTCCACACGCACGCTTAGTAGTCGATACGCGCCAGATGGTAGGCGGATAGCACGGGGTACTGGCTCTGGCTTTATCCTTAGATCAAATGGCTTAATTTTGACTAACGCTCACGTAGTTTCTGGCGCAGACACGGTTAGAGTAACATTGAAAGACGGTCGTAGTTTTACAGGTCGGGTATTGGGAGCAGATAGAGCGACAGATGTAGCAGTAGTACAAATTCAGGCTAATAATTTACCGATCGTCAGCATTGGTAATTCCGACCAGTTAAAACCTGGAGAATGGGCGATCGCGATCGGCAACCCCCTCGGTTTAGATAACACTGTCACAGTGGGTATTATCAGTGGCACAGAACGTTCTAGTCGTGCCTTTGGTGCACGCGATGGGGGGATTGGTTTCATCCAGACAGATGCAGCTATTAACCCTGGTAATTCTGGCGGGCCGCTATTGAATCAAAGAGGGCAAGTCATCGGCATTAACACTGCGATCATTCGAGGTACTCAAGGATTAGGATTTGCCATCCCCATCAACCAGGCACAGCAGATTGCTAACCAGTTGATAGCCCAGGCTGGCTAATACTGCACCCTGTAATTCCTCTTTTGTTACTTTCAGCAGAGAATAATCTTGAAACCTTATTTTTGGGTACTTTTTCAACAAGGGAATGTAAATGACAAATCTGGAATGCGATCGCGCAATTCATGACTTTGTTTGAGGTTCAAGGTAGAATCAGTATTTTTCTCTCCTCGTAGTAACAAAAGAGGGATAAATCCCCGACTTCTGGTGAGAAGTCGGGGATCTGTCTTTTTCAAAACCTAATTTTTGCCATAGTTTTTAATTCATATCAGGCGTCCCTTATTTATCAATATCTAAGGTTAAGAAAAGATTATTAAAAGGTTACTAATTGACTAATATATTCGCAAAAAATTGCCGACACCCAAATTTTTCTGGTGCAGGGTTTTCTGAAATCTTAAGTTAAACCTACAGGCTGATGGTTTGAGCTTTAAATCTGACTACGCTTTTATATCATCTGCCTATTTGCGGAGGAAATTTTCAGATGCCATCTTCTACATTTGACTGGGAACAAATTAATGTACCTGAAATTGTCGAGAGTCTCACAGGATTAATTTTTGCACCTGTGATTCTTCCTCTTGCCGCAGCGGTACATCAGCCTACAGTCCAAACAGCCATCAAAGGGGGAATTGCTCTTTCCGAAAGGTGTAAAGAAGCACTAGCAGAAACTACAGAGGTAATTGAAAACTTAGCAGCAGAGGTCAATGCTGAACTCATCAATAACAAACAGGCAGAATTTAACTCTGAAATGACTCGAACCTATTCTCAAGATGCAAAATCTGAGATAGCTAGAGACTTAATTAATGTAATTTCAGATGTCAACACCGATGTTGGACGGATAACCAATGGTTTAGTTGATTTGCGGCTGTTATTACCTCTGGGATTTAGTGCGCTGGCTGTGCGTCAGTTGTTTATTAAAGGGCTGCAAATTGATGAAATACCTTGGTACACCCTTGCTTGGTATGCCTTCGACTCTTTTATGAAATTAAATACAACAAACGAATCAAATGATTAAAAATTAGGAAAAGCTACTATTTGGCTATTTGTAATTTTTAGTTTTCAGACAGGGGCAGGTATTTTTGTGATTAGAGTAATTCATAATCAGGTCAAAGGTAGAGCTAGATATAAAATTAAAGAGCTTTATCGATCGGAATATCTCAAACAAAATCTTGAGCGATCGCTCTCAGAACAGCCAGGAATCAATTACGTTTCTGCTAATCCATTAACTAGCAATATTCTGATTTTTTTTGAGTGCGAATATAGTACAGAGAAAATAGCAACATTAATTGAAAAAAGTATTTTAGAATATCAAAATTCAGATATAAAATCACCAGTAAAAATTTTATCCGCAACCGAAAAATCATTAACAAAAGAGACACCAAAACCCATTGCTAATGCTCAAGCACAAAGAATAGAAAACTGGCATCTAATTGAAACAGATTCAGCTCTAGATTCATTTAATACCTCAAAACAATCAGGATTATCTAGTGAGTCTGCTGCTGAAAATTTAAAGAAATATGGCCCGAATGTTCTAGCAACAGCAAAGACTCGTTCTGATTTAAGTATCTTGATTGATCAATTCAAGTCTTTGCCAGTTGCTTTATTGGGCATTGCTGCCGGTGTTTCATTAGTGACGGGGGGACTTATCGATGCCTTAGTGATTTTGGGCGTTGTTGGTCTGAATGCGGCGATTGGTTATACAACAGAAAGCCAGTCAGAAAGAATTATTCACTCCCTCGGCAGTCATCAGGAGACATCGACTTGGGTAATCAGAGATAGCAAGCAAATCGAAATTTCCACACAAGATGTTGTCATTGGCGATATTTTAGTTCTGAAAACAGGTGGTTACATAGCAGCAGATGCCCGACTGCTAGAGGCGGAAAATCTTAGTATTGATGAGTCTGCGTTAACAGGGGAAAGCATACCTGTAACTAAATCAACGACACCTCTAACAGGTGAAGATATTCCTTTGGCAGATCGTACAAATATGGTCTACAAAGGAACTTTGGTAACAGGTGGTCAAGGTTTGGCAGTGGTGGTAGCAACGGCCAAATTTACCGAAATGGGCAAGATTCAACAATTAGTTGGCGAAGCAACAGCAACCGAAACTCCTCTAGCCAGACAACTCGATGAAGTAGGTAGCCAACTAGTGGCAATTGGCATGGGAATTTGCGGACTTGTCTTTGGCATTGGGGTATTGCGGGGATATGGTTTGCTGCAAATGCTTCAATCATCTATATCCCTGGCGGTTGCTGCTGTTCCGGAAGGGTTGCCCACAATTGCCACTACAACCTTGGCTTTGGGTATCCAAGATATGCGTAAGCGTAACGTCCTTGTTCGCAGTCTTAGTGCTGTCGAAGCTTTGGGTTCGGTGCAAACCATTTGCTTGGATAAAACCGGAACGATTACAGAGAACCGGATGTCTGTTGTCGAAGTACATACAGACAGTCGCCAAATCGCTGTGTCTGATGGTGAATTTATCGCTAATGACGAGAATATCAATCCCTACGCTTGCGATGAATTGCTAAAGCTGATTCATGTATCGGTTCTGTGTAATGAAAGTCAAGTTAACCAAGAGCAAGATGGCGAGTATAGCATCAAAGGGTCGGCAACAGAAAATGCTTTGATTCACATGGCTATCAGTGCTGGGGTAGATGTGAACCAGCTTAGAGACAAGTATCAGCTGCTGCAAACTAACCTGCGCTCAGAGAATCGTAACATCATGAGTACGGTTCATGCTACTGACAATAACCATAAATTTGTTGCTGTTAAAGGCAGTCCGGCAGAAGTTGCCCAGATATGCAAATTCTGGGTCAAAGACGGGGAAGTCATACCTTTAACAGAAGAAGACAGGCAGGCGATCGAAATAGAAAATGACCGCATGGCAGGGAAAGCACTGAGAGTATTAGGTGTAGCTTATACCAATCAGGACGAGACTCACAACGGTCAAAATCCTGAACAAGACTTGACATGGCTTGGTCTAGTGGGTATGGCAGATCCGGTTCGCAAAGGTGTCAAAGAGTTAATGAGTGAATTTCATGGGGCTGGTATTGATACGGTGATGATTACCGGAGATCAAAGTCCTACTGCCTATGCGATCGCCAAAGAATTAGAATTAAGCAGAGATCCGCAACTAGAAATTCTAGACTCCACTGACCTCAACAATCTTACCCCAGAGGCACTCACAGCACTGTGTGATAAAGTGGATGTCTTTGCCCGCATCAGTCCTAGCAATAAATTGCAAATCGTCCAAGCATTACAAGCCGCTGGACAAGTTGTTGCCATGACAGGCGATGGTATTAACGATGCGCCCGCACTCAAGGCTGCTCAAGTTGGCGTAGCAATGGGCAAAGGTGGAACTGATGTAGCGCGTGAAGTTGCAGATATCGTCCTGGAAGATGACAGGCTGGAAACCATGATTGTTGCTGTCAGTCGGGGCAGGACAATCTACAACAACATTAGAAAATCGGTGCATTTTCTTCTCGCCACCAACCTAAGTGAAATCATGGTGATGACAACCGCTACCGCAGTTGGTATAGGCGAACCCCTGAACGCAATCCAGCTGCTTTGGCTAAATTTGGTGACAGACATTTTCCCTGGTCTTTCTCTGGCGTTGGAAGCACCTGAACCAGATGTACTGAGTAAGCCTCCCCGCAACCCAAATGAACCAATCATTAAGAGTTCAGATTTTGGCAGAATTGCCTTTGAGGCAGGAACAATATCTGTCAGTACTTTAGCAGCTTACGGATACGGCATCCTCAAATATGGCATTAGTCCTCAGGCAAGCACCATTGCTTTTATGAGCCTAACATCAGCTCAACTGCTACATACCCTTAGCTGCCGTTCTGAAAATCACAGCATCTTTAGTCAAGAAAAACTGCCGAATAATTCCTACTTAAATGCTGCCATTGTCGGTTCTTTTGCTATTCAACTTCTTGCTATAGCTATTCCACCACTGCGGAGTCTATTGAAGATTACGCCAGTTGATATTGTAGATGGTGCTGCCATTGGCGGTAGTGCTTTGCTACCCCTGTTGATAAATGAAAGCACAAAGAATCTACCATCAGCAAATGATGACAAAAAATGATCCCTAGCCCCCCCTTAAAAAGGGGGGAACAAAGCATAACTTTTTAACGGCACATTGAACTTTAGGATATAGAGGTAATTAGGGAATAAAGCCCTACTTTTGAACGGAATCTTAAACTTGGAAACACTAAAGCAATCGGAAAACTAAGCCCCCCTTAAAAAGGGGGGTTGGGGGGATCTCAAATAGTAAATACTAACCAAAGGTGAAAACATATGAAAAAAGACTTCATGTTTACCTCTGAATCAGTAACTGAGGGGCATCCTGATAAACTTTGCGATCAGATTAGTGATGCGATTGTAGACCGATTTCTTCAGCAAGACCCTTATTCTCGCGTAATTACAGAATGTGCTGTAGCTACAGGTATTGTCTTTATTGCAGCTAGATTTGAACCTAGTGCCAACGTAGATTTTACCAACGTGGCCAGAAAAGTAATTGACCAGGTAGGCTACGAACATACAGAATTTAATGGTAAGACTTGTAGTATTTTGACTAGCCTTTCAGAATTGACTCCTGATGAGAGTTATTCTTTTCATGAAAAAGAACTGTCTGACGAACAAATAGAGCAAATTCCTGTCAAAAACCAAGCAACAGTATTTGGTTTTGCCTGCAATCAAACTTCTGCTTTGATGCCTCTACCAATTTGGTTAGCTCACAAACTAGCAAAACGAATTAGTGAGGTAAGACGCCAAAATATACTCTCTTATCTTACTCCCGATGGCAAAACTCAAGTAGGAGTTGAATATCGCGATCGCCGCCCTTATAGAATTCATAGTCTCACAGTTATTGCCAGTCAAAATAAAGCTAAATATCCTGATTTACAACAACTTCGAGACGATATTTACGAGACAGTAATTAAACCTGTTTTTGATACTGAAGAAATTAAACCAGATGAACAGACGAGAATATTTATCAATCCTGATGGACAATTTATTCGCGGTGGCCCCGCTGCTCACTCTGGGTTAACAGGTCGAAAAAATGCCATAGATACTTATGGAGAATATGCACAGCATAGTGGTTCAGCTCTAAGTGGCAAAGACCCAATTAGAATAGATAGAGTCGGAGCTTATGCCGCCCGTTATGCAGCTAAAAATCTTGTAGCAGCGGGTATTGCTGATGAATGTGAGGTGCAGCTAAGTTACACGATCGGTATTTCCAAACCAGTGAGTATTCAAGTAGAAACTTTTGGAACAGGCAAAATTTCTGATGAAGAAATCACACAACTACTAGCAAAGCATTTTGATTTTCGTTTAGCAGGGATAATTAAGCAGTTTAATTTGAGATTCCTGCCTTCAATCTATAAAGATGGCTTTTACAGAAAACTAGCTACCTATGGTCATGTGGGTAGGATTGATTTGGAACTTCCTTGGGAAAAAACAGATAAAGTTGGTGTGTTTTAAAAGTTATCAACAGTCATTGGTCATTGGTCATTAGTCATTTGTAATTACCAATGACTAATGACAAATTTAAGCAGGTTGAAGTTCTTTTTGACAGTAAAGATAATCACAATAGACTGCCCAAGCTGCCCCAAATAAACCAGTTATAGAACCTGCGATCGCTGCTGCAACACCCCATCCCATTGGCCCAATCCAATCTGTGATTTCACATAATATTGCTGTGGTTGCTTTGGAAACAATGTAAGCCGTTCCTGCTGCTGCTGCTGTTACTAAACCCAACTCTGCCAGCATTTCTATCACTTGTTTGCTGGATAAATCTTCTTGAAAATAGATTTTCCATATAGAAGTGTACATAGCAACATCAGAAGCAGTTAAAATCACCTGTTTTGGAACTTCTACGCCAGGAGTTGGCGCAGCTGAGGCACCACCACTACCAATAGCGCAAGTGGCGATCGCTAAAGCTACTTCTAATCTTTTTTTGCCTAAACTACTCACGGTTTCATCTCCTGTGACTCTTGCAGAGGTAGTATTTAGCCGCGAGGGTTGCATAAACATCAACCTCATACAGTCTATTTACCCTAACTAGAGTAGACCATTGCCTTAGTGTCTTAGTGTCTTAGTGTCTTAGTGGTTCAAAAATTTTTAACCGTTATTATTTTCTACCCCCTTACCTTATCTTTATTTTATTTACGCTCACCAACATTATCTACTCAACTAATGAAATTAGTAGCAATTTTCATGTAGAAAAGTTGTTAGTAATAGGGCGATTAGTCACCCAAACAGGTGATGTCAATCAAATATTCTCAACGATATCTTAAAAGCACCAGAAGTTAAACAACTCTGGAGAATAATATTATGAAAAAGATTATGATGGCAAGTCTAGTAGCTTTAGCTGCTGCTACTGGAATGCTCCTCAACAATCAACCCGCTCAAGCTCATCGGCGTTACCATTATCATCGGCCTTACTATTATCATCGCCTATATCCTTTTCGATTAAACTACTGCTATCCGGTTACTCAATGGCTGGTAGACGAAGATCCCGCCTATCACCCTCAAGCCTACGCTGATGGCTACCGACAAGGACGTGAGAGTGCTAAAAAAGGAAAAGCTTACAAACCACGTACTGCTGGTGGTGAATTTGGTCGTGGTTTTGATGACGGTTATTACGGTAGGAAGTTTGCTGGTCAAAAAAACATAGTTCCTAACGAATATAAGCCATACACCACAACAGAATGCGGTTGGTTTTGATTCTCTTAGGAAGTATGATGTTGTGCTAAAAACTTTTCAGCGGCAGCGCATCGCAATTTTTACAAGGATTGAAATGTAAATTACTGAGGATAATACTGTGTCAAAAATTTCTCAGCCTCAGTCCTATCTTTAATCTCTCCATCCAAGGTAGCAGCTAGCAAATCATCCAGCATTTGCCGATACTGCGGCCCCGGTTTGTAACCAAGTTTCTTCAGATCGTTACCATTGAGAATTGGCTGCACGTTAGCCCAAACTGTCAAGTAATGCCATATTTGCCGCCTAATCGTTCGCGAACTGTGTAGAGCAATTAAAATCAACGTGGGTAAATCGTAACGCCGTAGTAATTTCACCACCTGACTGGGACGCTGGCAAGTGGGTAAAGTTTCCTTTACCTCAGCTTGTGTCTGGGCAAAGTTCTGCAAGCGTTCGATGCTATCTTCTTGCATTTGCAGATTTTTTGCCACCTTGGCTCGATATTCTGGTGTGAGGTGGGCAATGATTGCTTCTAAGCGCATCTGCCAGTGAGTAATCAGCGATTGTTCGGGGTCAAATCTGAGCAAACAGCGTTCTAGCAGTCGTAATTGCCGCCACAACTCCTCATCAAGCTTGAGAGTAGGATGGATGCACTGTAATGCTCCCAAATCTGCCAGTAACTGTAAAGCTGGTTTCCAATAAGGCGCTTCGAGAATGTGCTTTAATTCTGCTTTCAGTCGAGTTTGTAGTGCAGGTGCTTTGCTGTTTTCTCTAGTAGTGCGATCGTAAACACCACTATTTATGGCATAACGAATATACTCTTCTGTTTGCTGTTCAATTTTGAAGCCAAAGCGCACGGCAAAGCGGACGCCGCGATAAATACGGGTGGGGTCTTCAATAAAGCTGTTGGCGTGTAAAACGCGAATTTGCTTAGCTTGCAAATCTAGTAAACCACCAAAGAAATCAAGTAGTTTACCAGCACGAGGAGGTGTGAGTCGCAGTGCGAGGGCATTGATGGTAAAGTCGCGTCGATACAAATCTTGACGAATTGAACTGGCTTCGACTTCAGGATTAGCTGCTGGGTAAGGATAAAATTCAGTTCTGGCAGTCGCAATATCTACCCAGAGAGAATCCAATTCTGGGTCTTTGTGCCAAAGTAGAGCAGCAGTTTGAAAAGCACCGTGAATTTCTAGGCGTGCAGCTGGGTAAAGTTGCTGGAGTGCTTTGGCTAATTCTACACCAGCACCTACATCAGCAGCTTTGTGAAAGCCATCGACTACTAAATCTATATCTTGAATTAACAAAGTGCCAGATGCTTCTTTGGCTAGCAGTAAGTCGCGTACTGCTCCCCCCACTAAATACAAATGCCAACCGCGTTGTTTGGCTTGTGCAGAGGCTTTGGTGAGTAGTTCCCAGAGTTTGGGAGCAAGGCGATCGCGCAATTGACTAAGCGCCGGAATCTCAACACTTTCTTCCCCTTCTTTCCCTTTCTCCCCATCTTCCCATCTCCCCATTGCCCCTAATCCCCACTCCCTAGCGGTCGTGGGGGCCCCGAGTTCCCCATCATTTTGCTGATGTAATTCCCGCAAAACGTCGGTGCGCGTGACAATTCCTACTAACTGCCCATTTTCTAACACTGGCAACCGTCCGATATCATAAGTCACCATTAATGACTCGATTTCTGGCAGAGTAGTATCAGGGGTAATAGTCTTTAAATTTATTGTCATGTAGCCTTTGACTGGTGCATGACTAAAGCCGTGATGCAGGGCAATATCAATGTCTCGACGAGAAATAATACCCACCAACTTACCTTGGGCATCAACTACAGATAAACCAGAGTGTCCGTAGCGTAGTAAAATCCGCTGCGCTTGTTCTATTGTGGTTTCTGGGCGGATGGTACGAACAGGAGATGACATTAAATCTCGTGCCGTTGGTGGATGAGGAACTTGAGCTTTTAACCCTTTTAACAGCTGGTTTAAGATTTGCTGAAAATCTACTCCCCGCAGGTTTAGGGATGTGGCTTGGGAATGTCCGTCGCCGCCTAGCGGTTGAAATATTTGGTTGAGATTGACGCCGGGAATTCGCGATCGCCCAATTACCGTTAAGCGCGAATCATTCTCTCCCAAAGGATATTCGTTAGCTAGCAGTAAAGCATCAATTTCTGTCAACTCCATTAGTTCGGAAGCCAGACTCGATAACCCCGGTACAAAAGCATTGGTTTTCAGCCTTACCCAAGCCAGGGTATACCCTCTTATGCATAAATACTGGAGATTGTCAAGGGCGTCAGATAATAACTGCTGCAATTGGGGAGATAAACCGGGTTCAACATACTCAGCCACTACCGATAAACTAGCACCTTGCTGCATTAACCAAGCTAGAGCCAAGGCATCTCGTGATGTGGCGTGGTCATAAGTGAGTGAACCAGTATCAACGTGGATACCCAAAGCCATTGCCGTTGCTTCCGCGACAGAAAGGGAAATTTGCCGTTTTTGTAGTTCCTCGACAATTAGAGTTGTGGTGGCTCCTACGTCGGAAATATGGAATTTAGTTGCAGGGATATCGCCATGTTGTTCGAGGTGGTGATCGTAAACGATGATTTCTTTAATGTGGGGTAAATCTAACCATTCAGCAGCTTTACCCAGGCGATCGCGGTATTGCGTATCCACCACAGTCAGAGAGCGAATTTTTTTCGGATTGACCGAACGCCTTTCTATTAGCGCGTACTCATCCCGATGCAACGCCAAAAACTCCCGTACAGGTGGATGAGCACCGCCAGTTAACACAATCTTGCTACCTGGGAGCAACCGCGTTAGTCCTACCGCCGCCCCCAGTGCGTCAAAATCAGCTGTTGTGTGGCACAGAATTAAGTCCATAGTCATTAGTCATTGGTCATTAGTCATTGGTCATTGGTCATTGGTCATTGGTCAAAAGCTATTCAAAAAGCACAAATAACTAATGACAAAGGACAGATGACGAAGGACTAATAACTAAAGTGTTGCAGTTTCCGCCAGCTTAACCAATTAAAGAAAATAGTCGGTTTTGCTCTGTAAATATTCTATCTTTAGCTCTATCCGACATCAGCCCACATCGTATATTCATAAGCTAAAAGGCATTTAATTTGCATTCTCAAAAAAATCAAACTCTTGTGGGGTGGGCGTCTCGCCCGCCCTGACTATGCAACTTAAATGCACATCAGCTTACCCTGTAGGGAACCTAAAGCGTAGAGTTGGTGTTGAGATGAATAGCAGCACAAAAACTAAACGCTGTTTAACCAATCCGAACCATAGGTTCTGGGCATGAAGGGCAGTTGAGCTTTTGTCAATGTTTGTTTATGATCTACAAAGTGGTTTAAGCTAATCACCACTCCACTCAAAAACTAAACTTTTTATATTTTTCGGTGCGGAGGGGCATCCCGTATCGTTAATAAAGCTCAGTTAATGTCCGACGGAATACCGGGAGTCGCTGAGAATTCTACACCGTGATGCTTTCAGTCGGTGTAGGATGATGTCACTATCTTCGCTGTCTTGGGATAAGGGAAAATGACTATTATATTCCAAATTGCTTTGTTAGCTCTGGTTCTTGTGTCGTTTGCGATGGTAATTGGCGTTCCTGTTGCCTATGCCACTCCCCAAAACTGGAATGAATCTAAAAGATTGCTGTGGCTTGGCTCTGGAGCCTGGATTGCCTTGGTGCTTTTAGTGGCAGCCTTAAGCTTTTTCGTAGTCTAACCAACTGCCGCGACATCAAAAAAGTTAATAGCATAAAAAAAGGGGCAGAGGAGCCACAAGAGGAAACGGGGAAACGGAGACACGGAGACACGGGGACAAATAAATTCAAAAGAAAATTCATTTTGAATTCTTTGTCTCCCCATCTCCCTATCTCCCCATCTCCCCATCTTCTTATTTCCGCTGCTCCTGTTGCCTTTAGAGAAGAATGTATATATTTGCAAGAGTATAGTTGATTTAGAGGCGGTCATGGCAGTTTTCGAGGGAACTTTTACGCAGACAGAGCCTTTGCGGTTTGCATTGGTAATTGGTCGATTCAATGACCTAGTTACCACGAAACTGCTGGAAGGGTGTCAAGATTGCTTGAAACGCCACGGCGTCGATGTCGATCCTCACGGCTCTCAAGTAGACTATGTTTGGGTGCCGGGAAGTTTTGAAGTTCCAGTGGTAGCTCGCCAACTTGCGCTTTCGGGTCGCTACGATGCCATAATTTGTATGGGTGCCGTCATCAAGGGGCAAACACCTCATTTTGATTATGTTTCATCTGAGGTAGCAAAAGGTATTGCCGCTGCTTCTTTTCAAACTGGCGTACCGGTGATTTTTGGCATTTTGACAACCGACACCATGCAGCAAGCCTTGGAACGGGCTGGTATTAAAAGCAATCATGGTTGGGACTACGCCATGTCAGCATTGGAAATGGGTAGCCTGATGCGAAAATTACGTTCTAACCTAGCTCAGCCATATTCTGGTCATTCCCAATCTTTACCAGGTTCGCTCAAAAGTGCTAGTCTAGGCGAACTTTCGGCGTCTGGGGAAGAACTAGGTTGATCGGCAGTTAACCAAGGAAAGGTAACAAAAGAGACGCGATATATCGCGTCTCTGCTTGTATAATTCGTAAAGAGCTAGGGTTACTCTCATGAAATTAGACCGTATCACCAGCAATCCCAATCGGATGAATGGACAACCCTGCATTCGTAATCTTCGTCTTACTGTTCGTCGAGTGATTGAGTTACTCGCGACTTACCCCAATCGAGAAGAACTGTGCCAAGAGTTCCCAGAACTAGAAGAGGAAGACATTCGGCAAGCCTTAATCTTTGCTTCTTCCTACTTGGACGATCGCATCATAGAACTATCCCCAAACAATGAAACTGCTGCTTGATCAGGGACTACCACGTTCTGCGGTAAATTTATTGCGTGAAGTTGGTGTCGATACAATCCATGTGGCTGAGATTGGTTTATCAGCAGTAGATGATATAGACATCCTTCAGAGGGCACGGGAAGAGGAGCATTGATAAGACTCTCAGTACAGGCAAAATAGAAATCAGTGACTTTCATCAAGCCAAGGTTGCGAAGATGGGATTTGATCTAACCGATTTCACTTGCTTCCTCTTCAAAAGCAAAATTGCTTTTACTTGGCATCGTCTCAAAAACCTTAACAATATGTACGAAGAGTTGTGCCGTGAATGGTTCCTCCCGACTTTTCTAGCTCAGTATCTCTCCTACCCTGATTATCCGAATGAGCTTGATATTAGAAGGTGATTAGTGTTAAATAACAGTAAACTGTTGCTTCTGGGTTAAACATATCGCAATACCTTTCTCGTAATAAGCTGCTTCGTTGATAAAGACTGGATAAACTGTTGATTTTCCTTCATAACTAATAGTTCTGCCATCAAAGCTTAAGAACATCGGATCGCCAGGATTGAGAGGTTCATAATCTCTAAATTGAAGTTTTGGGTGAATCATTGCTTGAATCTCTCCATGCTCGTTTTTGGGGTAATCAATTGCACCCGCAGATTGATAGAGTGTGAGCGTTTTATTTGTTTGGGCGATAGTGGCTTGGTTGCACTTTTCTAAATAGTCCAAAACGGCATAAATAAATTCTTCTGTTTTCTGAAATAATTCTGCATTTAAGACACCCTGAGCTACTGGCCCTACTTCGATAGCAAAACCAAATTCACACAGAGAAATGAGGAAAGAACTTTCTTGATTGGGTTGTGTGGTGATAACTTTTACCAAAGGATTTATTGAACTCAGGTAAGCTGCTAATTGCAGGAGAAAAGGATGCTGGTTGGTCAGAATGATAGTCAATCCCATGTTTGCAGTTGTGCTGTGAAAGTCTACAATTACATCCACCTGCGATTTACCTTTAGACCCGAGTATTTTATTGATATCCTTTGCTCGTGTATCTTCATAGCTGGAGAGTGTCGGATTTTCCAAGTCTTCACTCAAGAAGCAGCGATTTAAGTCTTTGTCGATGTAACGCTTGCATTCTGCAAAAGCTTTAGGATTACCCAACAATGTCAGTGTTTCAAAACTGGGTCGTTTAATTAAGTCGGGAAATTGCTCAAACTTTTTAATCAGATATGCTCCTGTAAACTCATTCCCGTGGGTTCCACCAATAATTGCAACCCTGTTAATTTGATTCATATATTTTTGTTGTTTGTTGTGTGCTGTTTGTTGTTTGGAACTACTAACTACTGTAAGGGTGGGTTTAGCCATCATTTTAGTAGGCTGGAAAGACAATTATCTCTTGCCCCTACAACCACTAACTACCAACCACTAACCACCAACCACCAACCACCAACCACTAACAACCAACAAATAACGACAAAGCGATCGCATGATGGAGGAGCGATCGCTGTCAAAATTATGGATTTGAGACTCATTCTCAATCCATAATTAATTGATCAATCTATTGATTTATCGATTTACCGCTGCTTCTCGCGCCGCAGCTGCCTGATCTGGGTGAATACCCAAGCGTGTCAGATTAATCCGACCCTTGTTATCAATTTCACGCACTTTCACAATTACTTCATCACCGACAGTGACTTCATCCTCAACTTTGCCGACACGATAGTCAGCTAATTGAGAAATATGGATCATGCCTTCTTTGCCTGGCAAAAACTCTACGAATGCACCAATCGGTATAATTCTGGTCACGCGACCTACGTAGACATCACCTTCATTGAGCTTGCGCGTCATGCCTTGGATGATATTTTTAGCTTTCTTAGCTTTATTTTCATCCACAGCAGAAATCGTTACCGTGCCGTCATCATCTATGTCAATTTTAGCACCAGTCTCTTCAGTAATACCCTTGATGGTCTTACCTCCAGGCCCAATCACCAGACCAATCATGTCTGGGTCAATCCTGATGCTTAAAAGACGTGGGGCATAGGCTGACATCTCTGTACGCGGTTGGTCAATAGTCTGGAGCATTTTCTCCAGAATATGCAAACGTGCTGCTCTAGCTTGGTGGACTGCTTGGGAGATGATATCTAAGGACAAACCGCTGATTTTCATATCCATTTGCAAGGCAGTAATTCCCGTATCTGTCCCTGCAACCTTAAAGTCCATGTCACCCAAAAAGTCTTCGATGCCCTGAATGTCTGTCAGAACTCGTACTTGGTCGCCTTCTTTAATCAGACCCATAGCTGCACCGCTGACTGGTTTGGCAATGGGTACACCAGCATCCATCAAAGCTAGTGTAGAACCACACACTGAACCCATCGAGGTGGAACCATTGGAAGAAAGTACTTCCGATACAATCCGAATTACGTAAGGGAATTCCTCTTTTGGTGGTAGCACAGGTAATATCGCTCTTTCCGCCAGCGCTCCGTGACCGATTTCCCGGCGTCCTGGTGCCCGCAGGGGTTTGGTTTCCCCAACTGAGAATGGCGGGAAGTTATAATGGTGCATGTAGCGCTTTTGTTGGTCTTGTTGCAAATCATCATTTAAGGTTTGCACATCTCCCGGTGTGCCGAGAGTACAAGCTGATAGCACCTGGGTTAGGCCTCGGTTAAATAAACCGCTACCGTGAACGCGCTTGGGCAATAAATTAACTAGACAAGAAACAGGGCGGACTTCATCTAGTTTGCGGCCATCAACTCGTACGTCATCTTCGATGATTTGACGGCGCATTAACTTCTTAGTAATTTCTTTGAAAGTATTGTCAAGTGCTTTGCGATCGGCAGTGGTGGCAACTCGAATTGGGTCTTCTTCTGGCAGTTCGGCGATCGCGGCGACAATTGTTTCTTTGACTGCATCTAAAGCAGTATCGCGCTGATTTTTATCGAAATCAAATTGCGACAGGATTTTCTTAATTTCATCGGTAGCGCGATCGCTGATAAAGTTATCCAGCGACGAGTCCACCTCTGGTGGTGGTTCGTGGACAATTTCTAAGCCCAGTTCTGCTATTAAATCTTGCTGCGCTTTGATTAAATCCTGCACAGCTTCATAGCCAAATTCAATCGCTTCAATAATATCTCGTTCGGGCAGTTGATTGGCTCCTGCCTCCACCATAATCACACCATCCGGTGAACCTGCTACCACCAAATCTAGGTCTCCGGCTTCAATTTCCGCGTAAGTGGGGTTAATAATAAAATCATCACCCACTAAACCAACTCGCACTGCTGCCATTGGTCCATTGAACGGAATCTTCGCAAGGAGAGTGGCAATAGAAGCACCAGTAACTGCCAATACATCTGGTGGTACTAACTCATCCATAGAAAGAGTTAGTGCCACAACTTGCAGGTCATCCCGCAACCAAGACGGGAACAAAGGACGCAAAGGACGGTCAATAAGACGACTAGTCAGAATTGCTCTTTCTGGCGGACGGCCTTCCCGTCGTAATAATCCTCCAGGAATCCTACCTGCTGCGTACAGTCTTTCTTCGTAATCTACGGTGAGGGGCAGAAAATCGACGCCTTCTCTGGCTGCCGATCGCGTAGCTGTGACTAGAACCGCCGTATCCCCAGATTGTATCAACACCGATCCACCAGCCTGGGGTGCTAGTAGACCCACCTTCAGTCGAATATCCCGTCCGTCAAAGGATATTGACTTCTCAAATTCTCCCATTCAGTTTTTTTTCCTTCTATGCACGCTTTTCTCTCTCTGTGGCAATCCTAACATTTATGAACTAATGCTGGCTTGAGTAACATATCACAATGATAAACAAGTTGTTTATCGTAGTTGTCGATACATCATCAACGCGTCTATCACTTGTTGTGTATCTAGTTTCACTGCACCCGGAATCCGCCCAATTGTCTGAAAGCCCAATGATTGCCACAGTCGTATAGAAGCTATATTAGTACTAAACACCAAATTAAACATCACCGCCTCGTAGCCCAGACTAGCAGCAATTAAAAGCATTGCCTCTCCCATGAACCTTCCAATCCCCAGACCTCGCTTTTGCGGTTGTACAATAAAACCAGCATTGCATATATGGCTACACCGATCTGGAATAATGTAGAGACGCAAAATTTTGCGTCTCTACAAAACCAAAACGCTCCCAATATTTCGTTTGGTGCTTGTGTGGTAGACTCACCAAAACTCCTGACCACAAAAACTTGGTGATTCAACCAGTAAGCTGCAAATTCTGATGGAGAGAGGGGTTGCTTTTGGGGATAAGTGTTACCTTCTGCGATCGTCATATTTAGTAATTCCCTCACTTCCTCCTGTTCTTTTTTATGCATATAATCTAATTCTACTTTTATGCCATTTTTTAAGATTTTATAAAGGGGTAATTGCATTTTTGCTAATCTTTATTAAGATTATTTACTAGTAAGTAATTATATTTAAATATTATTAATAATAATTCTTGAAAATTTGGAAATTAAGGAATTACCAAAAGTAGAAAATAAGCAAATTCAAGGCTTTAGTTTTGCGAATATCTGAGTAATTGGCAAATGGCAATTTTACACGGTAGTTGGTTACTAGGAAATCAGGGTAGCTGTTTCTTTATTTGGGGAGAGACTTGGCGAACTCTTGGGGCGAACATTGATCCAAGTGCATTGACAGAAGTGCCACTTCACCCTTATGCGATCGCACCGACTGAATTAAGCGAGTGGCTGCATTCTCATAATCTGACAATTCCCGAATCGATACAGCAGACGTTGCAGGTAACGTCTATACAAAAAGGGCGATCGCGCAAAGCTGCAAATGCTGCTGATGCCAGTTTGCCAACGCACTCACAAATTATTGCTTTACCCACTTATTTTTCAGTCAGCGAACAAGAGGGAACAGCGTCAATTTCTCCCGTACATTCGGCAATATTAGGTTCAGAAAAACCATTTTCACAATACTTATATCCGTGGCGAGTCGAGGGTTTTTGTCTCACTCCCAAGGAAACAGTAAAATTTCTTACTTCTCTACCTTTGAGTGCTGCCAATGGCGAAGATGGTTTTATCGGAGGAGATTTACGATTTTGGTCGCAAATTGCTCGTTGGAGTTTGGACTTAATTTCACGGTGTAAATTTTTACCTACTCTTGAAAGGCAAACAGATGGTTCAAGCTTCGCCAAATGGCAAGCACTTCTAGACAGTGCTTTGGACGGCACGCGCCTAGAAAAATTTTCGCAACTGATGCCCTTGGGGTGTCGGACGTATCAAGCAGGTGGGGAGATTGGGAGGTTGGGAGATGGGGAGAAAAATCACCCCATCGTCCCATCACCCCAACCCTACGGGAAGCCGCCCGGAGGGCGTCTACACCCCATCTCAATAGACTTGCCACCGGAACCGCAAGAATTTCTGCTGGGATTTCTCAACCATACTATCGACGCCCAAGTTAGGGCGATGGTTGGTTCCCAAGCGATTCTAGAAACAAGACTAATGGCATCTTTACCATCGGCGGTGCGGCAATGGTTATATTCTTTAACCGCTGCATCAGGTGCAGTCAACGCCGAACCAATTGGTTTGGAACGATTGGAAGCGGCATTAAAAGCTTGGACAATGCCCCTGCAATACCAACTGGCAGGGAAAAACCTGTTTCGTACCTGTTTTGTTCTACATCCGCCGGAGTCAGGAGAAACTGATTGGACTTTAGCCTATTTCCTCCAAGCACCAGACGATCCAGAATTTTTAGTGGATGCAGAAATAATTTGGCAGCATCCAGTCGAAAGCTTAGTTTATCGAGAACGCACAATCAAACAGCCGCAAGAGACGTTTTTAGGTGGTTTAGGTTTAGCTTCGCGGTTATATCCAGTCATTGCACCCAGCTTGGAAACCTCATACCCTCAATCTTGTCGCCTTAACCCCATGCAAGCTTATGAGTTTATCAAGTCGGTGAAGTGGCGGTTTGAGGATAATGGTTTGGGTGTAGTTTTGCCTCCCAGTTTGGCGAACCGTGAAGGATGGGCGAACCGTTTAGGTTTGAAAATCAATGCCCAAACACCGAACAAAAAGCAAGGACGCTTGGGTTTGCAAAGTTTGTTGAATTTTCAGTGGCAATTGGCAATTGGTGGACAAACTCTTTCCAAACAAGAGTTTGACAAATTAGTAGCCCTGAATAGTCCACTTGTCGAAATTAACGGTGAGTGGGTGGAATTGCGACCCCAAGACATCAAAACAGCACAAGCTTTTTTTGCTTCTCGCAAAGACCAAATGGCCCTTTCTTTGGAAGATGCTTTACGCCTGGGTACGGGGGACACTCAGACGATTGAAAAATTGCCAGTGGTCAGTTTTGAAGCGTCAGGGGCATTGCAAGAGTTAATTACTAACCTGACGAATAACAAAGCAATCGAACCCCTACCCACACCCGCCAGTTTCCGAGGAGAATTGCGACCATATCAACAGCGTGGCGTAGCTTGGTTGACCTTCCTTGAACGTTGGGGCTTGGGTGCGTGCCTTGCAGACGATATGGGATTAGGAAAATGCGTGTCGAAAGATACACAAATATACATCAATGGAGAACTAAGTACAGCAGAAGAAATTTGGCGAAACTATGCTGCTGGAGAAACATATTTTGACGGTGAAGGATTTTGGGCTGAACCGACTCAGGAGTTACTGGTCAATTCTATAGATGAGAAAACTGGCAAAATGGTGCAGGTCCCTATCCGGCGACTGTATCGGCAACAAGTTCGTGAAAATTTGCGAAAAGTTACCCTGCAAGATGGCAGCAGCGTTACCATTACCCATCGTCATAAGCTGCTGACAAATAAAGGTTGGACAAATGACCTCAAGATGGGCGATTACGTTTGTGTACCTGCCAAAATGCTTTGGGAAGGAAAACCAGAAGACTCAGATTTAGCTAAGTTTCTGGCTTGGCAAATTGCTGAAGGTCATGAACTACCTAATCTTGGTTGTGTCACAATATCCCAAAAAGACACCAGACTGCTAGAGAGTCTACTCCAAACCTTGCAGCACCTTTCCCAACGTCATGGCATCAAAATTAACAGTCCAAGCATCCAATTTTTTCCTGGTAAAGTTCCATTTCTGAGAGTAAACAGCCAAGCATATCGACGCTTCTTAGAAGCGAAAGGTTATGTTTGGGGCAAACTGTCAGCAGAAAAGTCTATTCCGTCTTTCATCATGCAGGCAGACTTGGAAACTGTGCGTACATTTTTACAAAACTATTTCGATGCCGAGTCTGCTGTTGTTATAAGTATGCGGAGTATAGAAATTACCACAGCTTCACCGCTACTAATCCAGCAATTTTCCGTACTTCTGCGACGCTTTGGCATTTGGTTGCGAATCTCGCCGAAACAAAAATGTGCCACTAACGGAACTCATACTTTACGCACTTACTATATCGGTGTGATTGGAGGAAATTCTGCTCGCAGATTTTTGCGCCAAATTGGGTTTAGCAATTTAGAAAAGCAGCGGAAATTAGAAGAAATTTGTCAACTTGTAAGTAATACTAACGTTGAGGGAATACCTGCTTCTGATGTCGTTGCCCAATCAGTTGCGATCGCAGGGCTACCTTTGCGCCATTTCGGGATGCATAATACTGTTTACATTAATGGCTCACAACAATTTTCCAGGCATAGCTTAGAACGAGTAATAGTTGGTATGAACCGCATAATTAGCGGTGAAGCACAGCAGCAGTACCAACTACTAAAACCTTCTAAATGGACAACTCAAACCCTTGAAGCTTACGATCGCCTAGACATACAGCAATTGACCTTAACAAAGCAATTCTTACAATATCTTCTCGACCAAGAGGTATTTTACTGCAAGATAGAAAACATTGAAGATGTCGATTATGAGGGATGGGTGTACGACTTTGAAGTTAGCCAACATCACAATTTTGTTGCTAACAACATTATCTGTCATAACACTATTCAATTCATTGCCTTCTTATTACATCTGAAAGAACAGGATGCATTAGAAAAACCAACACTTTTAGTTTGCCCAACTTCAGTTTTAGGAAACTGGGAACGGGAAGTCAAAAAATTTGGGCCGACGCTGAAAGTTTTGCAATACCACGGTGACAAACGCCCCAAAGGTAAGGCATTTGTAGAAGTAGCAAACAAGCATGATTTAGTCATCACTAGTTATGCGCTGATTCATAGAGATTTAAAGTCATTGCAGGGGGTTTCTTGGCAAGGAATTGTTTTGGATGAAGCGCAAAATATTAAAAATGCAGAGGCGAAGCAGTCCCAAGCGGTGCGGCAGTTAGAATCAACATATCGCATTGCCCTAACCGGAACACCAGTAGAAAATAGGCTGCAAGAACTCTGGTCTATTTTAGATTTTCTCAATCCAGGGTATTTAGGAAATAAGCAATTCTTTCAGCGAAGATTTGCCATGCCGATAGAGAAGTACGGTGATGCTGCTTCATTAGGTCAATTGCGTTCTTTGGTTCAACCATTTATCTTGCGTCGCTTAAAAACTGACCGCGAAATTATTCAAGACTTGCCAGAAAAGCAGGAAATGAACGTCTTTTGCGGTCTTAGTCCTGAACAAGCAGAACTGTATCAAAAAGTAGTAGAAGAGTCACTGGCTGAAATTGAAACAGCGGAGGGAATGCAGCGTCGGGGAATGGTTTTGGCTTTACTTGTGAAGCTAAAACAAATCTGCAATCACCCAGCCCAATATTTGAAAAAAGCTACTCTTTTAGAATCGCGTCTATCTGGAAAACTATTGCGGTTGCAGGAAATGTTGGAAGAGATGTTATCAGAGGGCGATCGCGCTTTAATTTTCACCCAATTTGCTGAGTGGGGTAAACTGCTGAAACCCTATTTAGAACAACAGCTAGAACGAGAAATATTGTTTTTATACGGCAGTACTAGCAAAAAACAACGCGAAGAGATGATAGACCGTTTCCAACACGATCCCCAAGGCCCGCCAATTATGATTTTGTCCTTGAAAGCTGGAGGTGTGGGACTGAATTTAACACGCGCAAATCACGTCTTTCACTTCGACCGTTGGTGGAACCCAGCAGTAGAAAACCAAGCCACAGACCGAGTATTTCGTATTGGTCAAACCCGCAATGTGCAAGTACATAAATTTGTTTGTACTGGCACTCTAGAAGAGAAAATTCATGACATGATTGAAAGTAAGAAACAACTAGCTGAGCAAGTTGTCGGTGCGGGTGAAGAATGGCTCACTGAACTGGATACAAACCAACTCCGCAACTTACTACTACTAGATCGTAGTGCAGTAATTGAAGAAGAAGATGCAGAGTGAACCCCAACCCTGACCCCTTCCCGGACACGGGGAAGCAGGGTGTTTCGTACAAACACCAGAAAAATTAATTAGTCCCTTCCCACCCAGAGATATTTATGTTAACGAACCACAAAGGACACATAGACGCGCAAGCGGTGAGACCAGCCCCCGTCTTGGCTTTTGCCGAGATGGGGGACTGGCGTAGACGCCCGGCAGGGCGGTGAGCAGCGCGCTCCAAAGGGGGTTTCCCCCATGTAGACGCGCGCAGCGCGGCTTCTCGCAGAGTACCCGAAGGGCTTCAAGGTAGAGTACCCGGAGGGCTTCGGTGCAGGGTAGAACACAAAGAGTTTAAGAAGTTGGTAGGGATTCAAATTTTTATTGGGTCGTATGAAACCACCCTCTCCCCGTACACGGGGAGGGGAATTAAATTCTCCCCCTCTCCGCAAGCAGAGAGGGGGTTGGGGGGTGAGGTTCTATGCAATACTTAAAAATTAGAGAGGAAAATTATGACAAATTACACCCTTCAAGCCAGTCGAGAATGGTGGTCACAACGTTGGTTAGAATTATTAGATTCTTACCGTTTTAAAAAACGTTTGGAACGCGGTAGAAACTATGCGCGTCAAGGTAATGTTCTCAGCATTGAGTTTCAAGGTGCAAAGGTATTAGCAAGAGTCCAAGGTAGTGAATCAGAACCCTATAAAGTTTCCCTTTCCCTAGATTCATTTAGTGATGAAGAATGGGGTTATGTAGTGGAAACAATGTCCAAAAAAGCAATTTTCGCTGCCAAGCTGTTAGCAGGAGAAATGCCGCAAAATATAGAAGAAGTTTTCACTGCCAGTGGTCTTTCACTGTTTCCTTTTACCCTATCTGATGTTCACAGCAGATGTTCTTGCCCTGATAAAGCTAATCCTTGCAAACATATTGCAGCAGTTTATTATCAGTTAGGCGATCGCTTCAGTGAAGACCCTTTTGTACTATTTCAATTACGAGGACGTACCAAAGAGCAAATTATTAGCAATTTGCGGCAATTACGTAGTGCTAATGTTGAAATCAATGAAACTACAACACCAGAAGTTCAAGAGCCATCTTCTCAGAAACAATATTCTTTAAACATAGATTCTTTCTGGCAATATAATGAGCCGCTGGAGTCTTCCTTAGTGGTGATTGCACCATCAACTAGTGAGACAGTTTTAGATGTTTTGGGGTCAATTCCTCTCGCCAAAGAAGAAGAAAATCTAGCAAGCTTAACTGCTGCTGATGTGGTAATGAAGTATTTGGATACGGTTTACAAAGATGTGAGTCAAAAGGCTTTTTTAGCGGCGATGAACGTAGGAGGGTAAAGCCTGCGGCTAGGTTAAAGGGTAAAGGGGAAAGGGTAAAGGTGAAAGGATTAATAAAATCCCTTTGCCCCTTAACCTTTTCCCTTTACCCCGACGAAGGCTTACCCCTTCCCAACTTTTACCACCCCAGGCTTGTTCGGAATTATGAGTTATATTTGTTACATGTAGTTACATGCCATAACGGTAGAGCAATCCAGTCAAACACAATGGAACTCCAGAGCAAAATTATTTCTGTAGAACTTAGTGATGGTACAAATATCAGAGTTGAAGCCGCACTGATTGGCGATCGCAAAATCAGTTTTCAAACTCGACCTTTTCGCGAAGTAACCGCTGCTATTGAAATTTTTTCCAAGGATATTGCAGAAACAGTGCAAAAAATTAAGCCAGATAAGGCCAGTGTGAAGTTTGGTATAGATATTGCTCTTGAATCAGGAAAACTCACACCTTTACTCGTTAAAGACGCTAGTACAGCTAATCTGGAAATCACTTTAGAATGGGGTAGCTAAACCCCTCTCGTTATTTCTCTCACCCACTTAGCGATCGCCCTTATTGAAAAGCGCCTCAAAGATGCATTTCCTGGTATTCAATATGAAGTCATCGGCACACCTAAAGACTTGGAGGGAGCTAAAGATTTAGCTAACCGGGACAAATATCAGTTTCAGTGGTGGGCTTGTTCTTTGATTAATGCCCAACCCTACCAAGGTAAAAAGAAAGGCGCTGACAGTGGTATTGATGGACAAATTTTCTTCACCGATACTGAGAAGGGTAAGTCAACAATTAAGAAAATTATTGTGAGTGTCAAAGGTGGTGGAAATGTAGGAGCAGCTATGGTTCGTGACTTAGTAGGAACTATGCAACGCACTAAAGCAGAAATAGGATTATTCGTAACGTTAACTCCACCTACTAAGCCAATGGAAAAGGAAGCGGCGACCGCTGGCTTTTATAAAGCAGTAAATGGTCTAGAGTATCCCTGCATCCAAATTTTGACGATTGAAGACTTGCTGACTGGACGCAAGCAACCCTCATATTACGATATGAGCATGGGAGAACTGACCTTTAAGAAAGCGCAGCGTGAGTATCGAGAAGTTGCTGAGCAAGGACGGTTGTTTTGAGTGGGTTGATGATCAACCCTTCGTTGCTGAAAATCCCGTGCGGTGGTCACAAGATCGGGAAAATCCTGCCAATCAAGCCAAACAATACTGCGATCGCCTTTAAACTAAAAGTAATCTCATAGGAGCATTCCTGTCGTGAGTGAAGCAAAGGTTGCAGTAGTAGTTGGCGTAGGCCCGGGATTAGGTGCTAGCGTTGCCCATCGGTTTGCCCGTGAAGGATTTGCTGTCGGATTGATGGCGAGAAGTGCAGACAAGCTTGCCCAATTTCAAAAAGATATTGAAACTTCTGGCGGAAAGGCGTTGGCTGTTGATTGTAATGTGAGCGACCCTGTATCTGTGAAAGCTGCTTTTGCTCAAGTACAATCGCAACTAGGCGCACCAGAAGTTTTGGTTTACAATGCCGGAGCTTTTACAATGGCTGGTATTCTGGAACTGACGCCAGATCAGTTTGAAGCTAATTGGAAAGTAAACTGTTTTGGTGCATTTCTCGCGGCGCAACAGGTTCTACCAAAAATGGTGGAGAGAGGTCGCGGTACAATCCTGCTGACGGGTGCGACTGCTGGCACTAGAGGTTCAGCACGGTTTGCTGCTTTAGCTGTGGGTAAGTTTGGACTGAGGGCGCTGGCGCAGTCGCTGGCGAGGGAGTTTGGTTCCCAAGGCATTCATATTGCTCACATCATTATTGATGGCATGATCAATACTCCTAGAGTCCAAGCAATGGCACCATCACGGGAAGCACACACCCTGCTTTCACCAGAGGCTATAGCTGAAACTTACTGGCAACTCTACAAGCAGGATGCAACCGCTTGGACTTTAGAACTTGATTTGCGACCAGCGGTGGAGAAATTTTAGAGAATTGTTAGTAGTTGGTAGTTGGTAGTTGGTAGTTGGTAGTTGGTAGTTGGTAGTTGGTGGTTGTTCCAAACAACAAACAACAAACAACAAACAACAAACAACTAATCATCATCAATACTGGTCTGTTCGTCAGGATTTTTGATAATTTTCGCGGTTAAACCTTGCGTTTATGACCCAGATTCGTCTTTTAAATTATCAGAAATAATGACAAACTCTGTTTCTTTTTGAGACTGACTACCCCATTGATCCAAAACATCTTTAACTAAAACTTCTTCAATCCAAATTTTAGCGACAACAGTTAGGGGTAGGGCGAGAAACAAGCCTAAAAAGCCAAAGAAACTGACAAAAAATAACTGGCAAATTAATGTCACGGCTGGTAGCAGTGATACTTGATGCGCCATCACTATGGGAGTGATGAAATTGCTCTCTGCTTGCTGAATGATAAAGTAGATACCCAATACACCAAGGGATTTCCAAGGATTATCCAAAAGTGCGATCGCCATTGCGGGAATGACACTGAGTGTCGGGCCTAGATTGGGAATTAAGTTCAAAAATCCTGCTAAAACTCCTAAAGCCAGCGCAGCACGAACGCGCAAAGCTGTTAAGCCAATCACGCTCATCATTGCAACTACGCACATAGCTATGAAAGCGCCTGTGATCCATCCCTCCAAGGAAACTTCACATTTATCCAAAATTCCATCTACCCGCCGCCGATAAAAAGAGGGAAACATCCGCACGAATAGCCTGCGATAAGCCTGCGGATCGGCTAAGAACATCCCTGTTAAAACTAGCACTAGCAATGTTTTCAGAACTACTTCCAAAGAGCCGGAAACAAAGGCGAAGGAACTGCCTACAACACGATTGATAAACGGCTGTGCTTGTTGGGTCAAGCTATTAATATCAGGAATATAGGGAGTGATCTGACTGGGAAGGGCTGCTCTCAGTTGGTAAAGCCAAGCATTAAAGCGCTCTATGCCTTGAGGAACCCGATAAGTGAGTTCTTGAAACTGAACAGCAAAAGGCGGCACGATCAACCAGAAAAAACCGACTATACCAGCTATAAAGATGCTTACTGACAGGGTTACAGCGAATCCACGCCTCATTCCCGAACGTTGAAATCTTCGAGCGAGTCGATTTAAGGTAGTTGCTAATACGATTGCGGCAAAGATAAGTAATAGTACTTCCTTAATTTGCCATAAAATATACAGAGAAACAAGTAGGGCAATTAACCCCATCCATTGACCTAGATTCACTCTCTAACTCCTGGCAGTTAAGAAATTACTGTCTATTTGAGATGCGGCTAGGCTAGTTGATTCTAGCAAGTTTTGCCTAATGAGTGTCAGTTAACTTTGCTTCTGTGCTTGGAATCGCCACAACAAGGCGATCGCCATTAGCACTGTTGGCAACAAGACTAGAATCAAGGCATTTGTTGCCGTTGCAGGAATAGGGAGAAAAATACCTGCATATTTAATCAAGACTGAAATGACAGCAGAGAGTAAAAATACTTTCAAAACAAATCCAATTTGACTTTCCATATTCAAAGTACGGCTATTCACCTTTTTATGGGGGGTTGATACGAAAGCGGATTGTAACATCTAATTTTTACAATAAATTCAAGCAGAAAAAAGCTAACTCCTGCTTGCACACCCCTATGATCTACTTGCCAGTTTCACTGCTGCTATTTCTGCTGTTGTTACTGCTAGTGCCCTTTCTCTGGTTTATTCTGGCAGTAGACGTAGTCAAAATCGCAGTAGCAAAATTGGGATTTTCTCCTAGTATTGCCTTTATATTATTGACGCTGGTGATTTTAGGCAGCACTATCAACATCCCTTTGTACCGTACCCAATCTACAGTTGCTGTTGCAGATAACTTTGTCGATCTGTGGTTAAAGGAGTTTTGGGGCATTCCCCTCAGAAAAGTACAACGTTCGACTGTGGTAGCTCTCAATGTTGGCGGTGGCTTAATTCCCGTATTGCTAGCATTGTATCAATTTACGCAAGGAAATGCCCTAGCTATTTTGTTAGTGACTGCGATCGTCACAGCCGTTAGCTACTATGCATCGCGGGTAGTGCCAGGAATAGGTATCCAGATGAATCCATTACTAGCTCCCCTAACAGCTGCTGTGTCTGCCATGTTAATAGCTCCTGTCCATGCTGCTCCTGTGGCTTTTGCTGGTGGTATCCTAGGAACCTTGATTGGTGCAGATTTATTGCACTTGAAGGACATTATAGCCAAGAGTTCAGGAGTTCTGAGTATCGGAGGCGCTGGCGTGTTTGATGGTATTGCTTTGTGCGGTTTATTTGCGCTGTTATTGAGTTGATAGTGGTTAGTAGTTGTAGAGACGTGCCATGGCACGTCTCTACATTGGTTAGTAGTTAGTGGTTAGTGGTTAGTGGTTAATTTTTAATACTAATAACTACTATCTACTATCTACTAACTACTAACAAATGACAAAAAAGCTTTTCAATGTAATCGGAGACTAAAATTAAAAATGCCTGTAGAAACTAATAACAAGAACCCAATTAAACCCCCAAGGATGCGCCAATTCGGCGGCAGCTTACTAATTCTTTTCACTCTGCTGTTACTCCTTAACTTTATCGTTCCCAGCTTTTTTGGCCCCAGACTGCCGCAAGTCCCCTACAGTGAGTTTGTTGCTCAGGTAGAAGCGGGTAAAGTAGATCGGGCGGTTGTGGGTAGCGATCGCATTCAATATTCGATCAAAACTCAAACCCCCGATGGCAAAACCGTCGAACAGGTTTTCCAGACAACACCAATCGCTGTTGACCTGGATTTACCTAAAATTCTCCGCGACCATAATGTCGAATTTGCTGCACCACCACCAAGCCAAAATGGCTGGATTGGCACTATCCTCAGCTGGGTTGTACCACCGTTAATTTTCTTTGGTATCTGGGGCTTTTTACTCAGCCGTCAGGGAGGTGGCCCTGCTGCATTAACAGTGGGTAAAAGCAAAGCTCGCATCTACTCTGAAGGTAACACTGGTGTCAAATTTACTGATGTTGCTGGTGTAGATGAAGCGAAAGCCGAATTGGAAGAAATCGTAGACTTCCTGAAAAATGCTGGTAAATACACCCGCTTGGGCGCGAAAATCCCCAAAGGTGTGCTGTTGGTGGGGCCTCCAGGAACAGGTAAAACACTCTTAGCAAAAGCGATCGCTGGCGAAGCTGGTGTTCCTTTCTTCAGCATCTCCGGTTCGGAGTTCATCGAACTGTTCGTGGGTGTAGGTGCGGCCAGGGTGCGCGACTTGTTTGAACAAGCTAAACAACAAGCGCCCTGTATCGTATTCATCGATGAATTAGATGCACTGGGTAAGTCTCGTGCTGCTGGTGGCCCGATTATGGGTGGTAACGATGAGCGCGAACAAACCCTTAACCAGTTATTAAGCGAAATGGATGGCTTTGATGCCAACACAGGCGTAATTATCATTGCCGCTACCAACCGTCCAGAAGTACTTGACCCAGCTTTGCGCCGTCCCGGACGCTTTGACCGTCAAGTTGTTGTGGATCGTCCTGATAAAATTGGTCGGGAAGCAATTCTGAAAGTTCATGCCCGTAACGTCAAATTAGCTAATGATGTAGATTTGGGCATCATCGCCGGTAGAACTCCTGGTTTTGCGGGTGCAGACTTGGCTAACCTAGTTAACGAAGCTGCATTGCTAGCTGCGCGGCAAAATCGGCAAGCGGTAACAATGGCAGATTTCAACGAAGCCATTGAGCGTGTTGTTGCTGGTTTAGAAAAACGCTCTCGCGTTCTCAATGAAACCGAGAAGAAGACTGTAGCTTATCACGAAGTTGGTCATGCGATCGTCGGTGCTTTGATGCCCGGAGCTGGTAAAGTCGAGAAAATCTCCGTTGTACCTCGGGGTGTCGGTGCTTTGGGTTACACAATTCAAATGCCCGAAGAAGACCGCTTCTTGATGATTGAAGACGAAATTCGCGGTCGCATTGCTATCTTATTGGGCGGACGTTCCGCAGAAGAAATCGTCTTTGGTAAAGTTTCTACTGGTGCTAGTGACGACATCCAGAAAGCAACTGACTTGGCAGAACGCTATGTCACCCTCTACGGTATGAGTGATAAACTCGGCCCTGTAGCATTTGAGAAGATTCAACAGCAGTTTCTTGAAGGTTACGGCAACCCGCGTCGATCCATCAGCCCGCAAGTAGCTGAGGAAATTGACCGCGAGGTGAAGCAGATAGTAGATAATGCCCATCACATTGCCTTGACTATTCTGCACGAAAATCGCGATTTGTTAGAGGAAACCGCACAAGAACTGTTGCAAAAAGAAATTCTCGAAGGCGCAGAACTACGCGAGAAAATCAACCAAGCCAAAGCACCAGCTGAGTTGGAAGAATGGTTGCGAACGGGCAAGATATCAGAAGATCGGCCCTTGATGCAAACATTGCTGGTGTAAGGATTTGAGATTGAATTCAATCTTGAATAGAAAAAGCGATCGCACTTTTACAAACAGAGGCGATCGCTTTTTTAATTGCAAGTTTTTCGGAACACTAAAACCAATATGTGAAGCTATACCCTGGCGATAGCAACCGTGGTGCTTCTATGACTATTCTGCAAAAAAGTTTAAATAGCCTAATTCTCACAAGTTTACTTTTTATCAGTCCTGCCGATACAAACACTATTGTTCGCACCCAATCGTCCCCAGCATCCACTTCTTACTCAAGCCAAAGAACTCTTACCAAAGATGAGTTGTACTTTGGTTTATCCAAACCTGGAGGGAAGACGGTTTCTGAGGTTGAGTGGCAACTATTTTTGAATCGTGTGATTACACCCCGCTTTCAAGATGGACTAACTGTGATGGATGGCTACGGGCAGTATCTCAACCGAAATGGCAAACTCACCAGGGAAAAGACTAAACTAGTCATTCTGATTTACGAAAATAGCCCAACTAAAAATTCTCAAATTGAAGAGGTGATCGCAAGTTATAAGCAAAAATTTCAGCAAGAATCTGTTTTGCGAGTAACTAGCAGTGTCAAATTATCTTTTTGAAGTTTTTTGTTGGTTTTTGGTGGTTAGTTATTTACTACAGTTAAATTCGGCGATCGCTCGCATCACCAGAGATTTTACGAGTGTGATGCGTAAAGCCCCCGTGCATAATTAAAATCAGCACATAATTACATAAAATCAACTCCCACAGAAACTCACCTATGCCCCAAGAGATTGCTGTCGAATTTCGCAATGTCACCTTTAGCCGCAACCATCGCCCATTGGTATCAAATCTTAATTTCAGCATTAGTCGGGGAGAAGCGCTAGTATTACTTGGACGCAGTGGTAGCGGTAAAACCACGACTATGAAATTAATTAACCGTCTATTCACACCTACCCAAGGCGAAGTTTTATTTAATGACACCCCTACAACCGCATGGGATGAAATTAAACTGCGGCGCAAGATTGGTTATGTCATTCAAGAAACTGGTTTATTTCCCCATTTCACTGTTGAACGCAATGTGGGTTTAGTCCCTAATTTAGAAGGTTGGAAACCCAAACAAATTAAAAGCCGCGTTCATGAACTGTTGCAGTTAGTGGGATTAGAACCACAAAAATTTGCTCAAAGATATCCCCACGAACTTTCAGGAGGGCAAAGACAACGAGTTGGTGTAGCAAGGGCACTCGCAGCCGATCCACCTGTATTATTAATGGATGAACCCTTTGGCGCACTCGATCCGATTACGCGGTTAGAACTGCAACAAGAATTTAAACGCTTACAACAGGAGTTGGGTAAGACAGTTGTTTTTGTCACTCATGATATCCAAGAAGCGTTTGTTTTGGCATCGAGAATTGGTTTAATGCATGAGGGAGAATTAGTAGTGTTGGAAACGCCGAAAGAATTTGTGCGATCGCAACATCCAGAAGCCCTGGCCTTTCTGCAATGTTTGAAATCTTTTACCCTATGAACTTCAGCGACTTTTTCCTGATCAAATACGCCTCGGACATCCTCGAACGTACCTTGGAACACTTACTGCTAGTAGTAATTTCTATTGGTATTGCCACTATTGTAAGTATACCGTTAGGCATATTAATTACCCGCCAAAAGTCACTGCGTCAACCGATTTTGGGCATTGCAAATATCCTGCAAACTATTCCCAGTTTGGCACTATTTGGCTTACTCATTCCTGTACCTGTAATTGGCGGCATTGGCACAAACCCTGCTATTATTGCCTTATCTTTGTATTCTTTATTACCCATCATTCGCAATACTTATGTTGGCATCATTGGCGTCGATCCAGCCATTCGGGAAGCTGGACGCGGGATGGGGATGACAGATAGACAATTGCTATTACAAGTAGAAATTCCCTTGGCAATGGGAGTGATTTTGGCGGGAGTGCGAGTAGCGACAGTGATTGCTATTGGCATTGCTACTATTGCAGCAGCAATTGGTGCTGGTGGTTTGGGAGAGCTGATATTTCGTGGTATTACCACGGTGAATAATCAATTAATATTAGCTGGTGCGATTCCTGCGGCAGTAATTGCCTTACTCGCTGATTTGGGTATTGGTTGGCTGGAAAAACAATTAAAAATTTAGTTGTTTGTTGTTTGTTGTGTTGTCTGTTGTTTGTTGTACCCTACTCTACGAGAAGCCGAGTAAAGCGCGTCTATGGAAAAATCAACTACCAACTACCTACCAACTACCAACTAACAACCACCAACAAAATCTACTAACTACCCTCAATGAAAAAATTTTTTACCTTTTGCCTTTTAACTTTTGCCTTGGTAGTTGTACTTGCGAGTTGCCAACCTTCCTCTAATGGTGGTGGTGATATTGTTGTTGCGTCGAAAGATTTTACTGAGCAAGACATCTTAGGGGAACTTTTAGCCCAGCAGATTGAAGCAACAACTAATTTGAAAGTTGAACGCAAGCTACATCTGGGAGGTTCGTTTGTCTGTCATCAGGCCCTCACCGCTGGGCAAGTGGATGCCTATGTTGAGTACACAGGAACAGCTTTTACTGCCATCCTGAAACAACAAGCAATCAGTGATCCTCAGGCTGTTTATCAACGAATACAACAAGCTTACAGCAAGCAGTTTGCCCTAGAGGTGGCTGAGCCTTTAGGCTTTGAAAATACCTACGCTATTATTGTGCGCGGAGACGATGCAAGGCGCTTAAATCTGCAAACCATTTCACAAGCAGCTAAATATACACCCCAGTGGCAAGGAGGTTTCTACTACGAGTTCGTCGAACGCGAAGATGGATTGCCTGGATTGTCAAAGGCTTACGAGCTAAAATTTGCTAAACCACCCCGCTTGATGGATATGGGGCTAATGTATCGAGCACTACTGCAAGGCATGGTAGACATAGTCGCAGGCAACTCAACTGATGCACAAATTGCCCGTTTAGATTTACTGGTGCTAAAGGACGATAAGCAATATTTTCCTCCTTATGAAGCCGTTCCAATTGTGCGAAAAGAAACATTGACAAAATATCCACAACTAAGAAAAGCTATATCCCAACTTGCTGGGCGTATTTCTGCTGACGAAATGCGGCAATTGAATTATCTAGTAGAGGGAGAGTTACGTGACATTAAAGAAGTTGTCAGTGAGTTTAGAAAAGCTAAGAAATTATAGTTTTGCCAATTGAATAATACAGATTGTTACACTATCCCATTGTATTGAGAAATTATGTCAAAACTTGAACTGTATCCTTTATCCACCTTCTGCTTTCCGCCGAAGGTATAAATAATTATTTTGTAGCGAAGCCTTCTGACAGGAGCCATAGGGGTTTAAGAACCCGTCTTACAGGCAGTCTTTAATCAGGTAGGGCAGAATCTCCATGTGATTCCCTTCTGCCTTTTTTAATCTTTTTGAAAAAGGAGAAATAGCTACATAATAATGTAATGTATATATAATTTATCAATAAAGATTCTCAACTTAATGATTAGAAAGCTGTTAACTATTGAGAGTGCCAATTAAAAAAACAAATAACCAGTAGAGTGTAATATTTTCAAGTGACAGCAAGATAATGATAAAAGCGACCACAGTCTCATCTAGAGGATTGAAAAAGCCACCAATGTCAGCCTTATTTGGTCTGGTTCTGGGACTTGTTATCCTGCTAATTTGCTTGGTATACAGTGTCACGCTGGGTGCAGCAGAAATACCTCTAGATCAGATTTTGACATCCTTTATAAACTTTGACGGTTCCTATGAACACTTAGTCATCCAGACTGTCAGATTACCGCGCGTGCTCATTGCTATCCTTGTAGGTTCAGCGCTTGCAGTTTCTGGAGCGTTAATGCAGGGTTTGACGCGAAACCCCTTAGCAGATCCAGGGATTTTGGGTATTGAGTCGGGAGCAGCACTGGCTGTAGTTGCAACAATTTTTATTGTTGGCAGTTCATCCGTTAGTATTTTAACCATTGTGGCCTTTTTGGGTGCAGGAGCCACAGCGATATTAGTTTACTTCCTTGGTTCTCTGGGAAGAGGAGGAGCTACCCCACTGAATCTGACAGTTGCGGGTGCGGCGATGACGGCTCTGATTTCTTCTCTCACTACTGCTATCCTGATCGTCAGTCAACGAACCCTAGAAGAAATTAGATTTTGGTTAGCTGGTTCATTGGCTGGCCGCGATGCTAACATACTCTTCCAAGCGCTACCTTTCGTCGTGATTGGATTAGTAGTTGCTTTTGCCCTTGGTAGGCAGATTACTACTATGAGTCTAGGTGAAGATGTGGCCAAAGGCTTAGGTCAACAGACAGCTTTGATCAAGATCATTACTGCCATTAGCGTAATTTTACTAGCAGGAAGTTCAGTGTCTCTTGCGGGGCCAATTGGTTTTATTGGCTTAGTTGTTCCCCATATTGTGAGATTTTTTATTAAAGCCGATTATCGTTGGATCTTACCTTATTCTGCAATTGCGGGTGCAATTTTACTCCTAGTAGCAGACATTGCTGCACGTGTGTTGCTCAAACCACAGGAGTTACCTGTGGGTGTAATGACAGCACTGATTGGTGCTCCCTTTTTTGTGTATCTGGCTAAGTCAAAGGTGAAAAAATGAAGTTGGATTGGCTAGTCATCCGTTCCCAGGCAATATCTTTCCGCATCGACCGACGTGTACCAGTCATACTGCTATGTTTGGCGGTAGTGATTGTAGTAGCGATGGTAATGAATTTAGGGCGGGGAGAATATCCAATTTCGCCTTTGGATATCGTCAAAACTTCATTGGGTTTGGATACGGGAAACCCAGATCATGCTTTTGTGATTCACAATCTGCGTCTGCCACGTACTCTTGTTGCTTTTATGGTGGGAGTGGCACTGGCAATTTCTGGCACTATCTTCCAAGGTCTAACACATAATCCTCTAGCTGACCCTGGTATTATTGGCATCAATGCCGGGGCGAGTCTGATGGCAGTTACAGTAATTATACTGTTTCCTTCAGCACCAATTTACACTTTGCCTCTATCAGCCTTTGCTGGTGCTTTGCTTATGGCTGTTTTAATTTACTTGCTGGCTTGGAACAAAGGTAGTTCCCCGATTCGATTAATTTTGATGGGTATTGGTTTATCTGCGATCGCCAGCGCTATAACCAGCTTGATGATTACTTTTGGGAATATTTATGACGTTAGTAATGCTTTGGTTTGGTTAGCTGGCAGTGTCTACGGGCGTACGAGTGAGCAAGTATTTTCCTTATTACCCTGGTTAGTTATTTTTGTACCAATGGCTTTGATACTGGCAAGACATTTGAATGCTCTGAACTTGGGGGATGATGTAGCAAAAAGTCTAGGTAGTCGTGTGGAGTGGCAACGTGGTTTACTAGTGCTGGTGGGTGTAGCCTTGGCTGCTGCGGGAGTCGCTACCGCCGGTATGATTGGCTTTATCGGTTTAATAGCACCTCATTTAGGACGACAGTTAGTAGGTGCAACCCATGAAGGTTTAATTCCTACCTCAGCACTGTTGGGGGGAATAATTGTTGTTGTAGCAGACTTGGTGGGACGGACGCTGTTTGCACCGATTGAACTTCCTTGTGGGGTGGTAACTGCTGTTGTTGGCGCTCCCTATTTTCTGTATTTATTAATTCGTAACCGTAAAAAATGAAAGGCGTTGCTGAATTGGCGTATGAATTTTATTTTGTCATGCTGTAGACGCTTCACTTTCGTACCCTACGGCAAGGCTTCGCCTACAGAATGACAATTCATATCTTGATTCAGCAACATCCAATATTTTTATTTACTTTTCCGTGTGAATATTAAGAATTATAAAATTTAATTGCATCATAAGTTTTTTCTACCTATGTATGCAAGAATGTTAAGAAAATCTTAAAGGCATACCTCGATATCTTTATCATTTACCTGCAAATGCATTTTAGCTTTCAACAAGCAGGACTTTTTAAATTTATTTATGTAAGCTTTACTAGCTTTTTCATCAAAATCGGCGCACGATTTAAATGTTTTAAATGTCGATAAACCAAGGCTGAAAATACTTTGCCTAAAGGCGCTAACAAGCATCTACCACAATTATATATCTGTATAGAGAGCGTCTACAAGAGTCAGTAACAATAAACAGGGACTCTCGCATGAATATCAATCCATCGGAATCAACCGCAGAGTTAGCACAAGCATCGTGTCACAATTTCCAAATCGGTACAGATTTTCATGACTGGAATAATCAACTAATCGGAGCGATCGCTCAAAAGATTTGCCAATCTCTAGATTTAGATACGATTCTCGCTCAAACAGTAACAGAGATACGGCGATTTTTGTTGAGCGATCGCGTTTTAATTTACCGCTTAGAGTCTGATGGTGGTGGAACAATAGTTGCAGAATCAACTATTGCTCCTGGTATTCCCTTGTTGGGAAAAAATATTCAAGACTCCTGCTTTAGCGAAAAACACGTCGAACGCTACAAACGCGGTTGTATTCAAATTGTGGAAGATATTTATGCAGCCGGGCTACACCCTTGCCAGATTGATTTCCTTGCTTCTTTGCAAGTGAGGGCTAACTTGGTAGTGCCAATTTTGTTTGGGCAAGATTTATGGGGGCTGTTAATTACCCAGCACTGTTGTCAACCACGACAATGGCAGCAAACAGAAATCGACTTGCTTAAGCAGTTGGCAACCCAAATCGGCATTGCCATCCAAAATGCACAACTGCATCAGCAGGTACAGTATTTGCAAAGTCAACTTAAGTTGCAGCAGTCTGAAGCCGTGGTGCGATATATTACTGAATTAATCCGCGATCGTCTAGATGCAGAAGAGGTTTTAAAAAGAGTTACTAGTGAATTGGCACGGGTATTGCAAGTTGAGCGTTGCCAAATTGAATTATATAACGCTAACCATACCATTGCTACCATTGCCCATGAGTACGCCACCATCCCTCCCCCCTGCCAGAAAATGACGCGACAAGTTGCAAACTTCCCAGAACTATATCAACCACTATTGCACAAACAACCTTTGCAAGTAGGGGAAGTTGTGCGTGGCTGGAACCCTAGATTAGTTGTCATGACACAGCTAGCTTGTCCGATTTTCGACGCACAAGCAGTCATGGGAAATATCTGGTTAACCAAAGCAACCCAAAAAGTATTTGAGGAATGGGAAATTCAACTAGTGCAGCAGGTGGCAAATCAATGCGCGATCGCCATTCGCCAAGCTCGACTTTACCAACTAGCGCAGACACAAGTAAGTGAACTCGAAAAACTTGAGAACCTCAAACATGAATTTCTCAGATCCCTTTCCCATGAACTGCGAACGCCAATCACTAGTATCAGCCTTGCCGTCCAAACTCTGGAAGCAATTATCAATCAAGAAACAGTATTAGATACAGAATTAGTATCGCAACTGTTGCAGATTCTACACAACGAGTGTGAACGAGAAAGCAAGTTAATTAACGATTTGCTCATGCTCACCTATCTAGAAGCCGAAGCTGAAACTTTGACTGTAATCGTAATTGACATCAAAACCTGGCTTCCTCCCATTATCGAGTCTTTTCGAGAACTCACTACTTGTCAGCAGCAGCAGTTAATTTTGCATATCGCCGATGAACTCCCGCTCTTAGAAACAGATATTACTGATTTAGAACGTATTATGACTGAGTTGCTTAATAATGCCTGCAAGTATACACCAGCGGGTGAGACTATTACTGTTGCCGTTTCTGCAACCCCTCAAGTCGTGCAGATTAGCATCAGTAATTCTGGAGTTCAAATTGCTACTAATGAACTGGCACGCATTTTCGATCCCTTTTACCGTATTCCCAAGCATGACCCTTGGAAATATGGTGGTAGCGGGTTGGGATTGGCATTAGTGCAGAAACTGGCTAAACATTTAAAAGCTTCAATTCGTGTCGAAAGCACAGCAGCTTCTACTACTTTCACCCTACTCTTACCAAGAGCGATCGCCGCATGAACAACGCAAATGCAGAATATTAGTAAAATTTAATACTTCATTTAAGTATGTCCCCATAACAGTCAAATACTGTTAAATGTCGAAAATGTATCAAAAAAACAGTAAAGATTAGTAATATAAAACACAAACTTTTCATGTAATATTCTGTAGAAAGTGTTATATTCCATTTGTAGATACAATTTCAAGCAAGCAAGTAAAATCAACAGTATTATGTAGGAATTTTAAGATTTTGGTGGAGATTATTGCTGTGGCAAAAATTCAGTACTAGTAAGTAAGTTTACATAATTATACATATTTATACTACTGAATCTTAGTGACTCCTCCTTTGTAGCGACTGCCGAGCGTAAAGCTTTACGCCGTACAGTGATAAATATCCAACAATCAACAAACAATAAATTTAAGAGAATTGCCTAAATCAGGAACTTGGAAAAATTATGGAAACCATTGTATATCTTCATCTTGCTTCTGTTTACGAAGCATCTGAAAGCACTGGTGTTGTTCCTGTCCGAGTTAATTATAAATTTTTTACTAACTTGAATTGGCAGAAGTTATCCAGTGGTGCAGCGATGCGGTTTTTTTCTATAGCATTGACTTTGGCAGTTTTAAATATAGCAGGCCAAGCATTAGCACTTGAGAGAGGTGATAGCGGCCCTGAAGTTGCGAACGTCCAGAGATGTTTGCAAAGGTTAGGTTACTACAATGGCCCAGTGAATGGTAGGTTCGGCCCTTTAACTGAAAGTGCCGTGAGACAATTTCAACGTGCGAAGGGAATTGATGCTATTGGCCTGGTAGGGCCGCAAACTCAACAAGCACTACAAGCAGGCTGTCACAGCAAAAGCAATGTTCTCAAAGTCGGTAGCAGAGGGCCAGCAGTTACACGGCTGCAACAAAATTTACAGACTTTAGGGTTTTATGATGGCCCGATCACCGGCTATTTTGGTCAAGAAACGCGGCGGGCAGTGATTAGATTCCAGCAATATGCTGGATTGCGTGCTGATGGTATTGCTGGTGCTAGCACATTACAAGCAATACGTGCTGACTTCAGTGCAAAACCAAATAATGGTTATGGCGGTGATCTTGATAGCGAGGTTGATAACTATCCCAATGCCCTCAACGAAGGTGACGCAGGGCCTGAAGTATTACAACTGCAAAGAAGTTTGTCGCAGTTGGGTTATTTTCGAGCCAACCCCACTGGTAATTTTGGTTATGTTACTAAAGATGCTGTAGTGCGCTTCCAGCGAGATTACGGACTAACACCCAATGGCATTGTCGATGCACGAACCTGGACAGCAATATCCAGTGCTTCAGGAAATGGAAACTCTGCAATTGTAAATCCAACACCTATAAATCCAACACCTGTACATTCTACAAATGCAAATTATGGTTGTTCGCCAACTAGTGGTTATATCTGTCTGGGTGAAACCAGTCAGCGAGTGGTAGCCATACAACAAAGTCTACTAGAGCAAGGATTCTTCAGAGGGGAGGTTACAGGCTACTATGGTGTAGCAACTAGAGATGCTGTGGTGCAATTTCAGCGAGCTGTAGGACTGAACCCGACTGGATTTGTAGATTTTCAAACTTGGCAAGCCTTAGGATTGAGTAATAATGGCACTCCTGTAGTAACACATCCTGTTGCCAAGAATCGCTATGTAGTAATCGTGCCAATTCGCGATTCTGAGACTCTCGACGAAGTTCGCCAGTATGTACCCGAAGCTTTTGCAGCTAAATCCAAATTGGGAAGTTATGTGAATGCAGGAGCATTTCCCGATCGCTCTCAAGCCGAAAAGCACTCTCGATTTTTACGCGATCGCGGTTTTGATGCACGGGTAGAATACTTTTAATTAAGAAAGATAACCATAGATCCCCGATTTACTTGAGGAAGTCGGGGATTTTATTCTTAGCAAAATCACCCACTTGGATGAAGTTTTATCGGTGCTACTATTAATAAATAAAATATCAATACTAACCAAATCAAGTAAAATTTTACCTACAATCTGCTTGCGTTTATGAAATGGTATAATGAGCCACCTACGTGGGAACATCAAGAGAGTATTATCACCGTTACTTCCGGAGCAAAAACAGATTTTTGGCGTAGAACTCATTACTGCGTTCGTGACAACGGTCACTTTTATTATCAAGAAGTTACAGGTGATTTTACTACCAAAGTCAAAATTATCGGCAAGTATCAAAATTCATCTGACCACGCAGGATTAATGATTCGTGTGGATGAGAAAACCTGGTTAAAATCTGGTGTTGAATTTGTCAACAACATGCAGTATATCAGTGCAGTTGTCACGCGCAATGATTCTGAATGGTCAGTTGTGCCATTAGGAAAAAATCCTGATTGGTTGTGGTTGCGTTTGCAGCGAAGAGGTAGCACTGTAGAAGTGCAATATTCACTGGATGGTAAAGAATACAACATACTGAAGACTACAGACTTGACTGAGAAAGAAACAGTGCAGGTAGGATTGGTATGTGCATGTCCAGAAGACGATGGTTTCCAAGTGACTTTTGAGGATTTTCAGATTGAAACTATGAACAGTCAATTAGAAGGGGCGAAGCTGTGAGGCTTTTAATTTTCCCATTTAGACAGATGGGGTGATGGAGAGATGGGGAGAAGATTTGACATTTTTCCCCAAATTTAAAAGGATGCAAATTGTAAGCGCAACAGCTTAACAACAGCAATTACTGAAATAGTGAGTGTGTTTTAATACTGTTAATAACACAAAAATATTTTTTGAAAATATCAATAAAGCTGCCACCAGATTAGTCAAGGCCACATTTGCCAGTACAATAACTTGGCATTGCAGGAAGCTAGAGGTTAAACAATAATGGCTGAAGCTCGGATTGGAATTATTGGTGGCAGCGGTTTATACAAAATGGATGCCCTCAAAGATGTAGAAGAGGTGCAAATTCAAACACCCTTTGGTTCACCTTCTGATGCTTTGATTTTGGGAGCTTTGGAAGGGACACGGGTAGCTTTTTTAGCACGTCATGGACGCAATCATACGCTTTTACCTTCAGAGTTGCCTTTTCGTGCCAATATCCATGCGATGAAGCAATTGGGTGTGGAGTATTTAATTTCAGCAAGTGCGGTAGGTTCTTTAAAGGCAGAAACGAAACCGCTAGATATGGTAGTTCCCAATCAGTTTATTGACAGAACAAAAAATCGAGTGTCCACCTTTTTCGGGGAAGGAATTGTTGCTCACATTGCTTTTGGCGATCCCGTTTGTCAGAATTTGGCTGGTGTTTTAGCAGATGCGATCGCTTCTTTGGATTTACCAGATGTAACTCTACATCGCGGCGGTACGTATGTATGCATGGAAGGCCCGGCATTTTCCACCAAAGCAGAATCCAATCTTTACCGCAGTTGGGGTGCAACAGTCATCGGGATGACGAATTTACCAGAGGCCAAACTGGCAAGGGAAGCAGAAATTGCCTATGCAACCTTAGCGCTGGTAACTGACTATGATTGTTGGCATCCAGATCACGACAGCGTGACAGTAGAGATGGTAGTGAGTAATTTACAACGCAATGCCGTCAATGCACAGAAAGTCATTCAAGAAACAGTGCGGCGTTTGAGTGATAATCCGCCACCTAGTGTAGCCCATTCGGCGTTGAAGTATGCGATTTTGACACCGTTGGAGAAAGTACCAATGGAGACGAAGGAGAAATTAGATTTGTTGTTGAAGAAGTATTTGTAGAAACTATTCTTTGTGTCTTGGTGTCTTGGTGGTTCAAAAATAAATCTTATTAACCACAAAGGCACAAAGACACCAAGTAAAATCACGGCGTTCTGCTATAGTAGACCCAAGTCTTTGAAGCAGCGTCGCGTCACTTCAATCCGTAGAGGAGCATCCTCTGGTTTATTTATATTGATATTGGTAGCGAAGAAATAGACATTTTTATTCTGTTCTAGATAGCCTACAAACCAACCAAGTTCGGGATTGGTGTTAAACAACCATCCTGTTTTTCCTCGCCATGTGTAGTCTGGTGTCTGTTCGCGCACCATCATGTCTTTAACGAGATTCATGGTTCGCGCTGAGAAGGGCAAATCGCTTCGATACAATTTCTGTAGAAACTCAATTTGCTGCTTGGCTGTAATTTGCAAGGGGCCTTCCAGCCAAAAGCGATCAATATCTTTGGCTGTCCCAATTTGGTGATTTCCGTAGCCAACTTGCTCGATAAATTGCTGCATGCGCTTATGTCCGATTCGGCGTGCTAGCACTTGATAGAACCAGACGGTTGAATCTTTGAAACCTTGACGCAAATTTGTATCGTGATTCCATTCAGGGACTTCGCGCTGAATTCCATCCCAAGTCAGGACTGTGACATCATCAGGAATAGTACCTGTTTCCAAAGCCACCATTGCGTTGAAGATTTTAAATGTTGAACCTGGAAACATTGCAGTTTGATTGCGTTGCGGATTGTGTTCGTAGGTTTTGTTTTTTTTCAAATCGTAAATTAAGATTGACCCCTCCACCCCTAATTTCCGGAAGTTTTGCCCCAAATCTGGTGCTTGCACAATCACTGTTGCTGAATGTTCAGAATCAGCAGACGTAGGAGTAGGCTGTTGAGCAAAAACATGTATTTCTCTGAAGCTAATCAGGAGGAAGAAGATGAGACAACCAAGAATTGCAAAGATAACCAATCGCGATCGCCATATACGAAATATCATCCTGTTCTCCTCACTAAAGTGAATACAGCAGCACAAATTATCTATATTAGAACTTTGAATATCTATACAGCCGCCAATGTCACAGCCTGACTCTGTTACTTTTGCCGACATCGAAGTTGCTGCGAAGCGTCTTGCTGGTATTGCTCACCATACCCCAGTGATTACTTCTAGAACCATTAATCAACACACTGGTAGTCAAGTGTTTTTCAAGTGTAAAAACTTTCAGCGCACTGGTTCTTTCAAGTTTCGCGGTGCATATAATGCACTGGCACAACTAAGATTAGAACAACAACAAACAGGTGCGATCGCTTATTCATCTGGAAATCACGCCCAAGCTGTAGCCTTAGCCGGACAGTTACTAAATATTCCCACCACCATCGTTATGCCTGAAGATGCCCCCACCGTCAAGCAAGCAGCTACTCGCGGTTACGGTGCGGAGGTAATTTTGTATAACCGCAGTGAGACAAATAGGGAAGAATTAGCTCAAACTTTGGCACAACAGAGAAATTTAACAATCATTCCCCCTTACGATCATCCCCATATCATCGCGGCACAGGGTACAGCAGCTAAAGAACTAATTAAGGAAGTCGGCGAACTAGATTTGCTATTAGTATGTTGTGGCGGTGGCGGGTTACTTTCCGGTAGTGCGATCGCTTCTCAAACACTTTCACCTAAGTGTAAAGTCATAGGAGTAGAACCAGAACGCGCTGATGATGCTACTCGTTCCTTTCACAGCAAAATTCTGTACTCGGTAAATAATCCCGATACCATCGCTGATGGTGCGCGTACTCCCAGCTTGGGAAAAATTACTTTTCCTTTGGTGCTGGATTACGTCGATAACATGGTGACGGTATCTGAGGAAGCAATTATTCGCACCATGTTCTTTTTATGGCAACGTTTAAAAATTGTTGTGGAACCCACCGGAGTTTTAGCAGCAGCGGCTTTACTAGAAGGTGTAGTGAAAGCACCGCAGGCTAAAATTGGTGTTGTTATTAGTGGTGGAAATGTAGATTTAAAGGGACTGGGGCATAAAATTATGAATTATGAATTATGAATTATGAAATTTTCAGCCCAATCGCATTCATCATTCATAATTCTCACCAATACCCAATCCCCAATCACTAATACCCAATCTCAATCTTTTGTAGTTGATTTTGGATTATGCAATCACTCCACTCAGAATTAATTCGATACATCACTGTGTTGCAAGTTTGAAATACAACTGCCTCAGAGAGATATTTAAGATGTAATTAAAAATAGCATATTCCTGAACTCAGCGTCCCTCTGCGTTTTCCTTTGCGAGCCTCTGCGTTTAAAATCGCTACTCTTTTACACAAAGCTGTACTAAGTAAATAAAAAATATATCTATTGGAAGATGTTAAATGAAAAATTCATTCATAATTATTCTCAATTAAAGTATAAATACTTAAGCAGCCATTGATTTCTAATTTTTTTACTGATAATTAAAAATAGAGAAGTAAAAATGGTTATCTAAACCACTAGTTAGTGTTAGAGTGGCAAGAAATTCATGTGAAATTTTCAGCGGGTCTCAATGCTGAAGAAGCTACAGAAAAAGCAAATATCTCTAATTGTGGGTGCAGGACTGTGTGCCTTTTTGGCTGGGGCAATGTTTTCAGCTCCTGAAATGGGAAAATATCTGGGCCAATGGCTGAAACAATTTAAAAATCAGTCCGAACAGTTGACGGAGGCAAATAAAGCCGAATCAGCTGTTTTTCCATTGGTACTGCAATCCCCTCAGGAAAGAGCAGCAAAACTACAAGAACTGGTCAAAGGATTTCCATCACCAGATCGCAATCGCGCTCGCTATCTGTTGGCGAGTGACTTAATTGAACGCAAGCAAGCCAAAGAAGCACTAAACTTACTGGAAGGACTAGAAAAAGACTATCCACTTTTAGCGCCTTACATTCTGCTCAAAACAGCTCAGGCTTATGACATTTTGGGAGAAGAAGGCAAAGCCTCAGACAGCAGACAGGCAGTGCTAAAACGCTATCCCGAACATCCAGCCGCGGCTAAAGCTTTGTATTTAATTGGACTTCCTGAATATCAGGACAAAGCGATCGCCTCTTTTCCTTCCAATCCTCTCACTTGGGATATTGTCCGCAAGCGGTTGGAAACCAACCCCAATCAGCAGCAATTGCAGCTAATTTTGGCTAAGTATGCCTACGACGAACCAGGAAGCGTTGCTGTGTTGGATCGTTTGATGAAAAATCCTACTCTCAAACCGGAAGAATGGGAAATTGTTGCTACAGCTTACTGGGAAAATAATGAATTTGACAAAGCTGCGAGTGCCTACGCCAAAGCGGCTAAAACACCCCGCAACCTTTACCGCATTGGCCGAGGATTGCAGATCAGCGGAAAACAACAACAAGCGATCGCAGCCTACCAACAACTTAACAGTGATTTCCCCGAGACAAATGAAGCAGGTACAGCCCTGCTGCGTTTGGCAGAAATGACAAAACCAAGTAAAAATGCTCTGCCATATCTTGACCAAGTAATTAGCAAACACCCTGAACAAGCAGGGGAAGCACTGCTAGCAAAAATTAAAATTCTCCAAGCTCAAAAAGATACTAAAGGAGTAAATGAAGCGCTGCAATTACTGGTTACAAAGCATGGAAATACTGAACAAGCAGCAGAGTACCGCTGGAAAATCGCACAAGAAAAAGCTAAAGCACAAGATTACCAAGCTGCATGGCAATGGGCGCAACCAATTATCACCAGTAACCCCGACAGCATTTTGGCTCCCAGAGCAGGTTTTTGGGTCGGAAAATGGGCAACAAAATTGGGGAAAACGCAGGATGCTAAACAAGTTTATGAGTATGTGATTAGCCAGTTTCCCTATTCTTACTATGCATGGCGATCGGCAGTAACTTTGGGACTAAATGTTGGCGACTTTAACAACGTGCGTCAACTGACACCAGAAGTAGTTCCCCTTCTGCGTCCTGTACCCATCGCGGGTTCGGAAACTTTCAAAGAATTATATCTGCTAGGTCAAGATCGCGATGCTTTTTTGCAGTGGGAAACCGAATTTCAGAACAAAATGCAGCCTACGGTAGCAGAGCAATTCACCGAAGGTTTGATGCGGTTTACACAAGGAGAAAATTTAATCGGAATTGACAAAATTTCTAAATTAGAAGACCGAGATAAACCAGAAGAAAAAGCCCAGTATGAGGCTTTGAGTCAAAAGATAATTTACTGGCAAGCTCGTTACCCCTTTCCTTATCTCAAAGAAATAGAATATTGGTCGCAACAACGTCAACTTAATCCTCTACTAGTAACTGCTTTGATTCGTCAAGAATCTCGGTTTCAGCCCAAAATTAAATCTGTTGCTAATGCTACTGGCTTGATGCAGGTATTACCAGATACAGCTAAATGGATTGCTCCCCAAATCAAACAGGACAGCAAAAAAATCGACCTCGAAAATCCCAACGAAAATATCATGTTCGGTACTTGGTATTTGGATCATACTCATCAGCAATATGGCAATAACTCGCTGCTGGCGATCGCCAGTTACAATGCTGGCCCTGGTAATGTCAGTAAATGGTTGCAAACTTTGCCAAAAGAAGATCCAGATGAATTTGTCGAAACGATTCCTTTTGATGAAACCAAAAATTACGTGCGGCAGGTTTTCGGCAATTATTGGAATTATTTGCGTCTTTATAATCCTGAAATTTCCCGGATCGTAGGGCAATACTCAGCCAAACACCCACAACTATCGCAGCGTTGAAACAAGAGATTAGAGCATGTTTTCAAATTCTTAGACACCCCTAACCCCCCTTAAAAAGGGGGGATTTTTATCTAAAAGTCTGCTTTTCCAAGGGATTTCGATACTCTTAAAATATTTAAATTTTTTTCATCTACCTATAGTATGAAATAATAATTCATCACCTACTTTTTGAGTTAAATTTCCAGCCATCCTTAAAAAGACAGATCCCCGACTTCTCACCAAAAATTGGGGATCTTATCGTTTAATTTGGTTGTTCTAAATTATCTAAAAGTATGGCATATATATTTAGCAATTAATATTAAGTCCAGCTAATTCATATTCATTAAAAACCCTCTTCCAAGTTGGGAGAGGGGTAGGGGGTGAGGGCAGATACTCCTTACCAGCTTGATACTTGCCGTATAGTATTAGTGCATTGACATTAGCAATTTTGGTAGACATCAAATTACCATTCTCAAGAAACTTTCAACACATGAAATCTTCAAATTAAATTCAAAAAATAGACACTTAAAAAACTTGCACAAAACAGTAACATAGCCTAAAATAAAAAAGATGTATAAAACCTAATCTATATCTATTTCAAGCAATAGTTAGAAATTGCCAGGTTAAAGACTATATAAATAGGGTGTAAGCTACCTAATAATTTTTTGCAAAAAATAACATAGAAATTCAGTTTTGCAATTGCTTGAAAGTGAATAGCCCAATTCAAAATTTAGGATTTGGGTTTTTTGTCTTGAAAAGTAACAGTAGTGCAGATTAATTTGCATTATATTCTTCATGGAATAAATTTGTCTGGGTGCACTCGTCCATTCCTATCAGTTATTAGTTTGAGAACTAAAACTAGTTCAATTGTTCACACTTCTTGATGTAGACGAGTATTTGCATCTAATAGTTATGACGAACAAACTTAACGAAAAGCGCACAGAACCTAGAGAATATACTTTAAAGCAACCATCGGTCATTAATAGCTATGACAGAAATTATCAACACCAAGTTACAAAATCTCAAACTAATTTGACTGGATTCCAAAAAGCACAACGGTTTTTTTGGAACTGGTTTTCTAATCTTTCCATCAGCCGCAAGCAGTTAATTGGTTTGATTTTTTGTGAGATAGTATCTATTCTAGGGATTGGTTGTGTCGCCAGATACTTGCTTATTAATAATTTGCAGGCTCTATCACTAGAACAAGCGAAATCAGAAATAGCTGTTACAGAAATGGCTTACAATGTCAAAGTCAATCAAATGGGCTTTGGCTTTCGCGGACAATCAGATAATTCGGCAATTATTCAAGCTGCTGCTGCCGATCATGCAGGTCAAAACTTAAGCCCTGATTTAAAAGCACAAGTGAAGCAAATTCTGGCAAACGAAATCAAGGTCAGAAAAATAGAGTATGCAACCCTTGTTGGTAAAGATTTGAAGATTATTGTCAATGCTAATGCCGACCGTCAAGGGGAAAATTTTAATCCTGACAACTTGGTGAGTGAGGTTTTCAAGAATCCTCAACAAATAAAAGCAAATAGAATTGTTAGTTGGTCGGAATTGAGTAAAGAAGCACCTCCTTTACCAGATGGTTTTAACAAAGCAGATGCCCTAATTCGTTACACAGTAACGCCTGTTAAAGACCCAAAAACAAAAGCAGTAATCGCTGCTTTAGTTGCTGGCGATATTGTTAATAACAAAGATGCGATTGTGAGAGGAACGTTGCAAGCTACCGGAGGAGGCTACAGTGCTGTTTATTTACGCAAACCAAGCGGAGAATTCGCTCTAGCAGCAGCTTTAGAGCAAGATAAATCTAAGAATAAAGAAACAGCGAATGTAGCATTACCTGATGAAGGTAAATCTTTACTGGAAGCAGCAGCAGTAGCTGGAGGCAAAGCAGTAACTGCGCGGCTAAAAATAGGCAATCAAACCTATACAATGGCAGCAAAGGCTGTACCTAACAAAATTATTGAAGCAGATAATGATTCAAGATCTGTATTTGACGAACAGGTGAGTACTGTTTTAGTACGGGGAACTCCAGAAACTGCTCTCAATCAATTGTTAGAAAACAGTTTTCGGGTAGAACTTCTCACTATTATTGTAGCCTTAGCAATTACCCTGATTTGGACGCTAATCATCAGAAGGACAATTATTACACCCATCCGGAAGCTAGAGCAAACAGCCCAAAAAGTGGCTTTAGGCGATCGCTCTGCTCGTGCTGAGATTTTCACTACTGATGAAATAGGTAAATTGGCTGCTAGTTTTAACACAATGGCAGACAAAATTACAGAACAAATCACCCAAAAAGAGAAAGAAGCCAAGCTAACAGAACTAGTCAATAAAATTACTTTTCGCGTGTGTGGTTCGCTTGATACTGCACAAATACTGAATTTAGCAGTCATAACTTTGCGAGATGCGATCAAAGCAGATCGAGTCGTTGTCTATCGCTTTGATGAAAACTGGATGGGCAAGATTGTAGCTGAATGCGTTGGTGACGAGTGGTCGTCCGCTTTGGGTGCAGAGATTGCTGACCCTTGTTTTGCCAGAGATTATGTTGATAAGTATCAAAGAGGTCGTGTCCAAGCACTGGAAAACATCTACGAAGCAGGTTTAACCCCATGTCACATTGCTCAACTGGCTGCATTTGAAGTCAAAGCAAATTTAGTCGCGCCTATTTTGCTCAACAACAACCTCTACGGCTTGCTGATCGCTCATCAGTGTTCTAGTCCGCGCCAATGGAAACAATCAGAAATTCAGTTGTTTAAGCAGACAGCGATTCCCATTGGTTATGCTCTAGAGCAAGCATACATTCTTGAACAGGTAGACAAAGCGCGTTCTCGTGCAGAACTAATCGCCATTGAGCAAAGTCAACAGAAAGAAGCGCTGCAACAACAAATTATCAAACTGCTGCGAGATATCGAAGGAGCATCCAAAGGCGATTTGACAGTGCGTGCGACTATTACACAAGGGGAAATAGGCACCGTTGCTGACTTTTTCAACACCATCGTTGAGAATCTCAGAGAGATTGTCACCAAAGTGAAAGCGTCTGCAACTGCTGTGAATGCAGCCCTTGGTGAAAACGAAGGTGCGATTCGCCAACTTGCCGACGAAGCCATCAAACAAGCTGCTGAAATTAACTGCACTCTCAATTGTATAGAGCACATGACAGATTCAATTGCAGATGTGGCTTCTAACGCCCAAAAAGCCGCTGCAATTGCCCATACAGCCTCCAATACTGCCACTGAAGGTGAAAAAGCAATTGATCTGACGGTAGAAAAAATCTTCAACTTGCGCTCAACAATTGATGACACAGCCAAAAAAGTCAAGCGCCTGGGAGAATCGTCGCAACAAATTTCCCGGATAGTTTCCTTGATTAACGAGATTGCTGTGCAAACCAACTTGCTAGCAGTCAACGCCGGGCTGGAAGCCTCAAAGGCTAGTGAAGGGAGTCAAGGTTTTGCAGTGGTTGCTACAGAAGTCAGTGAACTTGCAGCCCGTTGCTCTAACGCTACCCAAGAAATTAAGATCCTTGTGGAGAATATTCAACGGGAAACGGCTGAAGTTGCCAAAGCAATGGAACAGGGAACTATCCAGGTAGTGGAAGGTTCTCGCATTGTGGAAAATGCGAAAATCTCTCTCAACCAGATTCTGAGTGTTTCTCGCCAAATTGATGAGTTAGTGCAGTCAATTTCTCAGGCGACTGTATCTCAAGTAGAAACATCGCAAGCAGTAACCAAGTTAATTGCAGAAATATCTCAAGTGTCGGAAAGTACTAGTAGCTCCTCACGTCAAATTTCTCAGTCACTACAACAAACTGTAGGAATCTCCGAAGAATTGCAAGCAACTGTGGCAAAGTTCAAAGTTAATTAACAAAAAATGACTAAGTAGCTTGGTAGAAATTATGTTTCTTAACTTTCTTGGTGTCTTGGTGTCTTAGTGGTGAAAAAGATCATCTTTGAAACACCAAGACACTAAGACACAAAGAATTTAACACAATTCCTGCATTTGCTTTACTCCCACCAACGTATTTGCACACAAAATACCAGACGCCGCCACCGCAGGTACACCAATTCCTGGCATAGTGCTATCACCAACGCGATACAAACCTTGTATGGGTGTGTGCGGCCCCGGAAACATTCCTTTGCCTGCTGCGATCGCAGGGCCATAGGTTCCCTGATATCTCCGCAGGTAATAAGCATGAGTTAAGGGTGTACCGATGAGTTCCAACACCACACGCTCGCTGATATCGGGGATAATTTTTGCTAAGGCACGATATAAAGTTTCTGCTTTCTCCCGTTTCTTTTGTTCATACTCCTGATGCCGTTCCCATCCGGTGTAGGGTTCTAAGGTGTAGGCGTGAACCACATGGTGTCCCTCTGGAGCAAGTTTGGCATCCCACACACTCGGAATCGATACCATACAAGTATTTCCTGGTGCTGTGATATCTTGACTCGCGTCGTGAACCACTACATGATGTCCTGTCAAATTCTCTAACCCACCAGCACGGATACCTAAGTGTAAATGCATAAAACTATCGACTACTGGTGTAGCGAGAGATGCTTGACGATACGATGCAGGCAAGTCATCAGGTCGCAATAGTTGAGTGTAGGTATCCCAGATACTGGCATTGGAAATTACTATTGGTGCTCTGAGGATTTCTGCCCCGAGGGGTTGGGGCGATCGCAAGCGTACACCTACAACTTTTCCAGATTCCACCAAAATTTGCTCAACGTGACATCCCAGCAGTAACTTACCACCCCAGCGTTCTAACCCCCGCACCAAAGCATTGACAATTGCTCCACTGCCGCCCACAGGATACTCTACACCACTGCGGGAACGTTCACCTAACATAAAAGCTACTTCTGGCGCAATAGTACCGTGTGCCTTTAAACCTGACAGTAGAAAGCATTCCAGATCAATTAGCCGTCGTACCCAAGGGTCTTGAACTGTGGCATCCATCACATCGCCTACAGAAGCTTGGACAAGAGGTAAGTTGGGTAGCATTTTCCACAAAGATGGTAGATAACGCCCGATCAATACGGAAAGCAATCGCCAATCTGCCCTGAGTGCCAAAGTAGGAATACCTTTCATCGCATCATACAAGGGTAAAAGGCGGCGTTCAAACAGTTCTAATTCCCTTGCACCAGTAGGAGTAAATTTAGCTACTTCTTGCCGATAACGTTCAGCATTGCTATAAACTGCAACAGTACCTTCGGGAAAATGATAGTGTCCTAATGGATCGTAGCGTATGGCTTCTAGGGATTCACCTAAAATATCAAGAACTTGTTTTACAGGATTTAAACTCTGGGCATCTGTTAAACCACAATAGAAGGAGGGGCCGGAATCAAATTCAAATCCTCGGCGTTTGAATTTATGAGCAGCACCACCAGGAATTGTATGGCTTTCACAGACAATTACACGTTTACCATAACGAGCGAGTAATGCAGCAGCGCATAACCCACCGATACCGCTACCAATAACGATGACATCACTCTTTTGCATTTTTGTTGTTTGTTAGTAGTTAGTAGTTAGTGGTTAGTAGTTTCCCACTAACCACTATCCACTAACCACTATCCATTATCTATTGAAAATGACTGAACCGTTGATTGAACTAAAAGGTGTTTCTAAGTCCTTTGGTAGCAATAAGGTTTTAGATAATGTCGATTTGACGATCTACCGGGGAGAAGCACTGGGGATAATTGGGCCTAGCGGTACTGGTAAATCGACAATTTTACGCCTGATTGCTGGGTTACTTTCTGTTGATGCGGGAGAAATTTATGTGCAAGGGGTGCGGCGAGATGGATTGATTGAGGATGGGGCCGATCCGGTTGGCATCGGGATGGTGTTTCAGCAGGCGGCGCTATTTGATTCGCTGACAGTGGATGAAAATGTCGGGTTCTTTCTGTATCAGCACTCGAACCTGCCTAGAAGACGCATTCGCGAGTTAGTTGAGGAAAAATTGGAGATGGTGGGTTTGTCAGGAATAGGCGATCGCTATCCAGCTGAACTTTCTGGAGGTATGCGAAAACGGGTAAGTTTTGCCCGTGCGATTATGTCTAACCCCGAAAACCCCAAAGAAGGATCGGAAGTTTTGCTCTATGATGAGCCAACAGCCGGACTCGATCCAATTGCCTCAACCGTAATAGAAGATTTAATCCAGAATTTACGAACTACACAACGAGTCTGTGGCACTTACGCAATAGTCACTCACCAACAAAGCACTATTCGCCGGACAGCTGACAGACTGGTATTTCTCTATCAAGGTAAAGTACAGTGGCAAGGTACAGTTAGTGAACTAGATAGTACAGAAAATCCCTTAATTAGACAATTTATGAGTGGGAGTGTATCTGGGCCAATTCAAGTTGCAGGTTAAGACAAAGTTGGATTTTGGAATGGGAATTGTTAGTAGTTAGTAGTTAGTTGTTAGTTGTTAGTTGTTAGTTGTTAACCACTAACCACTATTCACTATCCACTATCCACTATCCACTATCCACTAACCACTATTCACTATCCACTATCCACTAACCACTAACCACTATCCACTAACCACTAACCACTAACCACTAACCACTAACTACTAACCAGTACTAATCTAAAATCTAAAATCTAAAATCCAAAATCGAAGAGGGAGGAAACAAAAATGCGATCGCGCACATTTCGAGAAGGTTCTGTGGGGTTACTACTCCTCCTGGGAGCAGGTGTATTTGGAGCAATTATCCTCTGGCTAAATAGATTTACCGCTGCTCAGAGTTCATACAAAGCCGTTGTGGAATTTGCTAATGCTGGTGGTATGCAAAAAGGGTCAATAGTTCGCTATCGTGGCGTTAGGGTAGGTAATATTTCTGCCATCCGACCGGGGCCAAACAATGTGGAAGTGGAAATAGAAATCACTAATCCCAACTTAGTTATCCCCCGTGATGTCAGAGTGGAAGCCAATCAATCCGGTCTGATTAGCGAAAGCATTATTGACATCACACCCGAATCACCTTTACCAAATGGAACTGCTGTTGCTAAACCTTTAGATAGAAATTGCGATCCTAGTGTAATTATTTGTGATGGTTCGCGATTACAAGGTCAAATAGGCATCAGTTTGGATGAGTTGATTCGCTCCAGCACTAACTTAGCTGCTCTTTATACTCAGCCGAGAGTCTATGAGAATCTTAATGAAGCACTAGAAAATACCTCCAATGCAGCTGCTCAAGTAGCTGTTCTCAGCCGTGAAATCACCAGTTTGACCAGAACCACACAAAGACAGCTGAATAATTTTTCAACTGCTGCAAATTCTGTAGCAGATGCAGCAGATAGAGTCAGTACATCTACTAGTCAAACTGTCAATCAATTCAGTACCACAGCAAAGAGTATTAGTTCAACTGCAAATCAAGCCAATCAATTGCTAAAAAACCTGGATAGCCTGGTAACAACTAATCGTTCTTCACTAGTTTCAGCCTTAAACAATATTACCGAAACCAGCAATCAATTACGGACTACAGTTGCTAGCCTATCGCCTACTTTAAATCGTTTGACGCAAGGAGAGTTAGTGCAAAATTTAGAAACTCTCTCAGCAAATGCTGCACAAGCGTCGGCTAATTTGCGCGATGCTAGTCGAGCACTCAACGATCCTAATAACCTCTTAGTATTACAACAAACCCTAGATTCTGCACGGGTAACATTTGAAAACACCCAGAAAATTACATCTGATTTGGACGAATTGACTGGCGATCCAAGTTTTCGGGAAAATCTCAGGCAACTGGTTAATGGTCTAAGTACTTTGGTGTCTTCTACCCAACAGATGCAGCAGCAAGTCGAGGTTGCAAATACGCTAGATGCAGTTAAAACAGCTGTTAGAAACCCAAATGCAGCAAAAAGCAAAATAGGTGAAAGCCAACAACAGACGACATTTTACTTTCCACCTACTGCTTTAAAGATTGCGAACAAACAACTTCAACCAGCTGTCACTCTAGAAACTTCTACTTCATCGCAACAAAAGTTATTGGAGAACAAACAATTTCAATCCACTATCAGTCAGGATACCCCTACCTCATCCCAAGAAAAGCTATTGCAGAAATTGCGTGAGCACAGCAAGCAACGGCAGAAGGAGGAAGTAGAATAATAGGGACGTGAGAATATGTCAAAGGCTGAAAAATCTTTGGATGCTAAGAATATTGTCCAGTGGTGTTATATTTTTACAGTTTTCTATAGAATTTGGAACTATAGAGAACTATAGTAAAAGTAGATATAAAAGCATGAAATAATTGAGACGAGATTCCTGTGCTGGTAGTGGCGGGGATGCGAGCGGGTTAAATTGAATTAGCTGCTACAACAGCAATCTTGGTTTCAGATTCTGATTGCACTGTCTTCCATTGTTCAGCTATTATGAAACGCTCGCTGCTTCAGCAAATTAACATTGCGTTAGGAATAGGGCTGTTACTGCTACTTATCAATGCAGTTATTTCTTATCGCAATACGTTAAAGATAGTTAAAAATGAAGAGTCGGTTAACCACACCCATCAAGTTTTAGCTGAACTAGAAAAAACTCTTTCCACCTTAATAGATGCAGAAACCGGACAGCGCGGCTATCTGCTCACAGGTAGAGAAACATATCTAGAACCTTATCAAACAGCGATCGCCCATGTGAACGACCGGGTTGATACTTTGCGGCGGCTAACCGCAGATAATCCCAGACAGCAAGAGCGAATTCAAAATTTAGAACAAGCAATTGACGTCAAGCTGACTAACCTCGAACAAACCATCAATATCCGACGAAAACAGGGATTTGAACCTGCCCGACAGTTGGTCAACACTGGTCAGGGTAAACAGATAATGGATGAGATTCGGCGGCAGATAGCCCAGATGGAAGCTGAAGAAAATCAGCTTTTGCGTATTCGCTCAAAAGAATCTCAAGCAAGCATCCAAACAACGCTACTCACCTTCACTGTCGTTACTTGCGTAAATTTACTGTTCTTAGGAGTAATATTTTCTTTGCTGAGACGAAATATATTTAAGCGTCAGCAGGAGGCAGAAAAGCAAAATCAACTGTTGATCGAGCTAAAACAAGAGCAACAGCAACTCAAGCAAAGTGAAGCCCGTTATCGTTCTCTAGTAACAGCTACAGCCCAGGCAGTTTGGACGACTAATCCGCAAGGAGAAATAGTTGAAGATATCCCCTGTTGGCGATCGCTGACAGGGCAAAGTGAAACAGCAGTCAAAGGGCAGGGCTGGTTAGAAGCAATTCACCCCGAAGACCGAGAACAAGCTGCACAATCATGGCAAAATGCGATCGCCACCAAAAGCGTGTATGAAAATGAGCATAGAGTCCGAATTGCAGATGGCTCTTACCGACATTTTGCTGCCCGAGCTGTGCCTGTTTTGGATGACAACGGACAAGTCCGCGAGTGGGTATGCATTCATACCGATATCACCGAGCGCAAGCAAGCAGAAGCAGAAATATTGAAGCTCAACACTACCCTAGAACAACGAGTAGCAGAGCGCACCGCTCAACTGCAAGAAGCAAACCAAACACTAGAAGGTTTTGCATATTCTGTTGCCCACGATCTGCGTGCACCCCTGCGAGGAATGCAGGGATTGTCTGAGGCATTATTAGAAGACTACGGCGATCAACTTGATGAACTTGGTAGGGAGTATGCCCAGCAAATAGTAAATTCGGGTGAGCAGCTACAAGAACTGATCGATGATTTACTAGAATATAGCCGCCTCAGCCGTGCTGAGTTAAAGCTGCAACCTGTAGATTTGAACGCAGTTGTAGCAGATGCAATTACCCAAGTAGAGAGTCAATTAAATTACCAACATGCTCAAATAACAGTTCAATCTCCACTGCCCGCAGTGCTGGCTCATCGTAATACCTTAATACAGGTGTTAACAAATCTGCTTAGTAATGCCCTAAAATTTGTTGCACCAAGTGTAGAACCGCAAGTGCAGATATGGGCAGAAGAAGTAGAGGAGGGGGAGAGTGGGAGAGGAGAAGAGGGGGAGAGAAAAGAATTCTTCTTTCCCCCCATCACCCTATCACCCCATCCCCCCCTCTCAATTTGTACGCCTCTGGATTGCTGACAACGGTATTGGCATTGCAAGCGAACATCAAAAACGCATATTTCGAGTGTTTGAGCGCCTGCATGGCATAGAATCCTATCCAGGAACGGGGATCGGATTAGCAATTGTTCAGAAAGGAATTGAGCGAATGAACGGTCAATGTGGGGTTGAATCTGAACTGGGACAGGGAAGTCGATTTTGGATTAAGTTAAGAAGCGCCAACTGAAAGGAGTGGGAGATGGGGGGATGGGGAGATGGGGGAGTGGGGAATAACTACTAACTACCAACTACTAACCAACAACCACCAACCACCAACCACTAACTAATGACAAACACAATTTTGCTGGTAGAAGATAACCCCACTGACATACTGTTAATCCAACGGGTTTTTCGTAACGAAGCTTTGACACATACTTCGCTGCAAATTGTTAAAGATGGAGAGGCGGCGATTTTCTACCTGAGTGGTAAAGGAGAATATGCTGACCGTATTTGTTACCCCTTACCAAGTATCATTTTGCTCGACTTGAAACTACCCCGACGTTCCGGGCATGAAGTACTAGCATGGATTAAGCAGCAACCAGAACTAAAACGTGTGCCTGTGATTGTTCTAACTTCCTCTCGGCAAAAAGAAGACGTAAATCAGGCTTACGACTTGGGAGCAAATTCTTATTTGGTCAAGCCTGTGAAGTTCACTGTTCTGTCTGAAATGCTGAATAGTTTCAGTAGTTATTGGCTAGAGTTTAATGAACCACCGGAGCTTTGATTGTAACTTTAATTTTTCTGTTGCTTTTGATTAGCAGTTAAGACGTTAGTATATGTTTATGTGATTTTATTCAAAAATGAATTATCAATATTTATACTAATTAGTTTATTTTTTGATGTTTGTTTTTGATTTTTATACCTTTGATATATTTTAACTTAACCTTAACAAAATATAATTACAGACTTTAATTTAAAACAAATTTCATTACTTTTGATTTAATTGGAACTCAATATAGGAATTGTGCTACATATTTTGATTGTTGATGACAACCCAACCGATCGCCTACTCGTCAAACGTGAACTACAGCAGGAATTCCCAGAATTGCGAGTTACAGAAGTTGCAGATAGAAGCGAGTTTTTAAATGCGATCGCCAACAATAATTTTGCTCTCGTCGTCACCGATTACCAACTCCGTTGGAGCAATGGTTTGGAAATTTTGAGAGATACGAAGTCTCGCTACCCGAATTGTCCTGTAATTATGTTTACCAACTCGGGTAATGAAGAGATTGCCGTAACAGCCATGAAAGCTGGACTGGATGATTACATTATCAAATCTCCCCGGCATTATATCCGCCTAGCGGTTGCGGTTCGAGGTGCGTTGGAGCGAAAAGCCGCTCAACGCCGAGCGGCACTGTTAGAAAATAGGTTGCAATTATTACTTGAACGTCTAAATGTAGGGGTGTTTTCCTCTACTCTTGATGGTTGTTTGTTAGAAAGTAACCAAGCTTTTCTGCGTCTATTAGGCGTGAGTACTTTAGCAGAAACGCAAGCGGTGAATCTGTGCGAACTATTTTGGAAGCTTTCTCCTACTGACTCACAATCACAAGTACAGGAAATCATTCTCCCACAAGCTAATAGTCAATCAAAATACCTGCTGTTGACACAGTATTTAAACACCAACGATGACGAAGCTGTGATTGATGGAGTGGTTGAAGATATCACCGCACTCAAACAAGCAGAACTCGCCCTGCACCAGCTCAATGAAACGCTGGAATTGCGAGTTCAAGAACGTACAGCCGAATTAGAAGATGTTAATTCCCAACTAGAAGCATTTGCCTACTCAGTTTCTCACGACTTGCGTGCGCCTTTACGGGCAATTGAAGCATTTGCCCACATCTTGCTCTCTAACTACGCAACCGCATTAGATGCTAACGCACAGGATTATCTGGGGCGCATTGGGCGTGCTGCTGTTCTCATGAACACCCTTATTGAAAATTTACTTGACTACAGCCGCCTGAGCCGTTCTAAACTTCCTTTGGAAAGAGTTGATCTGAATGCAGCGATCGCCAAAGCTCTCACCCAACTAGAGGAAGAAATTAGGAGTAAACAGGCACACATAACTATAGTAGTTTCACTGCCTATAGTGTTAGCACACCCTGATACATTGCTGCAAGTTTTAATCAACCTGCTCGCAAATGCCATTAAGTTTGTAGCGCCAGGAGTACAGCCGCAAGTGCGAGTCTGGGCAGAAGAGGTTGAAGAGAGGGAGAGAGGGAGAGTGGGAGAGGGGGAGAGTGGAACAGAAAAGAATTCTTATTTCCCCCCATCTCCCCATCCCCCCTCCTTTTCTCCCTCCTCTCAATTTATTCGTCTGTGGATAGAAGACAATGGCATCGGAATTGCACAAGAGTATTATGAAAGAATTTTTGGTGTCTTTGAGCGCTTGCATGGAGAGGAAACTTATCCTGGCACTGGTATCGGTTTGGCAATTGTCCGCAAAGGAGTAGAGCGTATGGGTGGTCGAGTGGGTGTGGAGTCTACCGTAGGTCAGGGAAGCCGATTTTGGATAGATTTACGTAAGGTTCGGGTGTAAAAATTTTTGATGCTGCATATTCTGCTGGTAGATGACAATCCCAACGATCGCCTCATCGCTATCCACGGACTGAGGCGAACATTTGCTGAACTCGAAATTGTTTCAGCTGTGGATAATGATTCGCTTCAACAAGCGCTTTCACAAGGTGGTTTTGATTTGGCGATCACCGACTACCAGCTGCACTGGAGTGATGGCTTAAAGGTGCTAGAGGCGGTGAAAGCTATCTACCCAGACTGTCCAGTAATTATGTTTACCGATAGTGGCTCTGAAGAGGTAGCAGTCCAGGGTATGAAGGCGGGTTTAAGTGATTACGTACTCAAGGGACGAAATCACCTGCACCGCCTAAGCATTGCCGTACGCGAATGCTTGGAAAAGCAAAAGTTACGGCAAGAGTATGCAAACGCAGTTGAAAAACTGAGATTTTCCGAAGAAAACCTACGTTTTGCTTTAGAAGCTGGCAATATTATTGCTTATAGCTGGGATATCCAGACAGGGACGGTACATCGCTTGCAAAATGGTGGCATCAAAACTGGACTGGAACCCGATGGTGCTGTAGGCTCTTTTGAGCAAATTCTCAATGCTATTCACCCAGAAGATCGCGATCGCTTTCAAGCAAAAATTAGAACAGCCCTGAAGTTAAAGACACCCTACGAGTCAGAATATCGAATTTTGCAAGCAGATGGCTCGGTTACGTGGTTGTATGACAAAGGGCGACCTACATTTGATGAATCTGGCAAGCCAGTACAGATGTTTGGCATTGCGATGGACATTACTGCACGCAAACAAGCAGAAGAAGAACGTTCTCGTGCAGAAGCAAAAGAGCGTAGATATTTAAACCGCCTCAAACAACTGACAGCAGCCTCGCCCTTAATTAACTCCACCCTGTCTCTTGATGAAATTTTGCGGTTGATTGCAGACAAATCAAGAGAAATTATCGAAGCACATATGGCGATCGTGCATCTCACCCTAGACGGCAACTGGGCAGATACACTCACTAAGATTTCTCTAAGTGAAAAATATGCTCAATGGCGCGGCTATCAAGCATCACTAGATGGCTCTGGCATCTATACTTTAGTGTGTCAAATGCAACAACCAATGCGTTTGACACAAGCAGAGCTAAAAGTACATCCTGCTTGGTGCTCTTTTGGTAAAGCAGCTCGAAAGCACCCACCCCTGCGGGGTTGGCTAGCAGCACCACTCAGATTCCGCAATGGCAAAAGCTTGGGAGTCATTCAGCTTTCTGACAAGTACGAAGGTGAATTTACCGAAGAGGATGAAAACATTTTAGTGCAATTAGCGCAGATGGCTGCGGCGGCAATTGATAATGCACAACTTTATGAAGAATCTCAACAAGCCAATCGAGTCAAGGATGAGTTTTTGGCTATTCTCTCCCATGAACTCAGGTCGCCCCTCAATGCTATTTTAGGTTGGTCACAAATACTACTTTCCCATAAATTGGAGCCAGCAGCTACAACTCGGGCATTGGAAATTATCGAGCGCAATGCTCGCTTGCAAACTCAATTGATTGAAGACTTATTAGATGTTTCCCGAATTATCCGGAGCAAGCTGCGTTTGAGTGTTTGTTCGGTTAACCTCACCGTACCGATTGAAGCAGCAATTGATACCATGCGTTTAGCTGCTCAATCCAAGTCAATCGATTTGCTATTTACGATTTTAGATAGTGGACTGGGAGATAGCAGTGAGAATCAAAAATTCGAGGTTCTTGGTGATGTTAACCGTTTACAGCAAGTAGTCTGGAATTTACTTTCTAATGCCATCAAGTTTACTCCACCCGGAGGACGAATAGAAATCCGACTAGAACGAGTTGGCAGTGATGCCCGTATAACCATAAGCGACACAGGTAAGGGCATTTCTCCTGAATTTCTTCCCTATATTTTTGATTACTTTCGCCAAGCTGATGGCTCAACTACCAGAACTCACAGTGGACTTGGATTGGGGTTAGCGATTGTACGTCATATCATAGAATTACACGGGGGGACAATAAGTGCAGAAAGTCCGGGAGAAGGACAGGGAGCTACGTTCACAATCAGACTGCCACTTTTAAAAGCAGAAACACAAGAGGACACGGCGACACAGCGAAACGGTGAGACAGCGCTGCGGGAGGGTTTCCTAACCCAGGCGAGTACGTATACGCTTAGTGGATACTCTGACGAGAACCCGAAGGATGATGCTGTGGCAGAAAGTTTCTGTGCATCTTCTTCTGCTTCCCTCACCGGACTACGCATACTAATAGTTGATGATGAATCAGACACCCGTGAATTTTTGACTTTCTTACTTGAACAGCATAAAGCAAAGCCAATGGCAGTAGCCTCGGCAACTGAGGCGCTGCAAGCACTGAATACATTCAAACCGACAATTCTAATAAGCGACATTGGGATGCCAAACGAAAATGGCTACAGCTTACTCCGTAAAATCCGAAAATTAGCACCAGAAAAGGGAGGACAAATTCCCGCGATCGCTCTTACAGCTTATGCTAGAGAAGAAGATAAAAATCAAGCAATGAGTGCAGGTTTTCAGTTTCACATAGCTAAACCTGTAAAACCAACTGAGTTAGTCGCAGCTATTCTCGATTTAATAGGGGAAAGGGGAAAGGGGAAAGGGGAATGGGAAATAGGGAATAGGGAAAATAATTAACAACTCTTGACTCTTGACTAATTCCAATCTTGTTCTTCTTTCTTGGAGCGGCTTTTATAAATTCCACCAACGGCGTGAATGGCGCGAGTTTTCTCAAATAGCTCCGCTTCAGTAATACCCCATTGCTGTAAAATTTTATCTAGATCGCTTTGAATATCTCTTGCTCCAGGAAAGCCTTGATAGCGAATTCGCAATCTCGCTAGTTCAGCAAGGTTGTAGTCTGTCGCTTCACCAGCTATTAAACTACTTACAACAGAGCGATCGCGATTGTATAGAGGATGCTGTTGATCTTTGTTCATAATGGTTGTTGGTTGTTGGTTGTTGGTGGTTAGTAGTTGTACAGACGTGCCATGGCACGTCTGTACATTGGTTAGTGGTTAGTAGTTAGTAGATAGTAGTTAGTAGTTAGTGGTTAGTGGTGAGCTAGCGCGGTCTTGGGGGTTCCCCCCATGAGCGACTAGCGAACCCGAAGGGTTAGTGGTTATTCCCCCACTCTCCCCATCACCCCATCTCCCACTCTCCCCATCTCCCTCTCTCTCACTCCCGCACTCTTCTATTTTCTCCAAAAATAGACGGCTACCACACCTAAAATCTTACGGCTCTCCCCACTGCCGTTACACTTTAAATAAAGATACATTGTCCTTAAGAAAAGTAGACAATAATTCAGGTGAGGGTGAAAGTAACTTTACCCAAAGCCCAAGCAGCAAGGGAGCAAAACCCGCTATGTTTGAACATTTCACTTCCGAAGCTATTAAAGTAGTTATGCTCGCTCAGGAGGAAGCTCGGCGCCTGGGTCACAACTTCGTAGGAACTGAACAGATTCTCCTGGGTTTGCTGGGAGAAGGAAATGGGGTTGCTGCCAAAGTGCTGACTGAATTGGGCGTTACTCTCAAAGATGCACGACGCGAGGTCGAAAGAATTATTGGTCGGGGTTCTGGCTACCTACCACCGGAAATTCCTTTTACCCCTAAAGTAAAAACTTTATTCGAGCAATCTTTTAAAGAAGCTCGTAGTTTAGGACACAACTATATTGGTACTGAACACTTACTTTTGGGATTAACTGAGGCGGGTGAAGGAGTCGCCGCCAAAGTACTGCAAAATTTGGGTGTTGACCTCAAAAATGTCCGCACCGCAGTAATTCGTCGCTTGGGTGAGGCTACAGCTGTAAGTGCAGGTGGTAGTGGTATTCCCAGACGAACCCAAACATTAACTTTAGAGGAATTTGGTAGAAACCTCACCAAATTAGCACAAGAAGGTAAGCTCGATCCTGTAGTCGGTCGCGCCAAAGAAATTGAACGCGCTATCCAAATTCTTGGTCGTCGCACAAAGAATAACCCCGTTTTGATTGGTGAACCAGGAGTTGGTAAAACAGCGATCGCCGAAGGTCTAGCACAACGCATTGCCAACCAAGATGTCCCCGACATTTTGCAAGACAAGCAAGTTATTAGCCTTGACATGGGGTTACTGGTGGCAGGCACTCGCTTCCGTGGCGATTTTGAAGAACGCCTCAAGAAAATCATGGATGAAATCCGCTCTGTAGGCAATATCATCCTGGTGATTGATGAAATTCACACATTAGTTGGTGCTGGTGGTGTAGAAGGTGGCATGGATGCTGCCAATATCCTCAAGCCAGCATTGGCAAAAGGTGAAATGCAGTGCATTGGTGCAACCACTCTTGATGAGTACCGTCAGCATATCGAACGCGATGCCGCTTTAGAGCGTCGTTTCCAACCAATCATGGTTGGTGAACCTTCGGTAGAAGAAACGATTCAGATTCTACATGGTTTGCGCTCGGCTTACGAGCAACACCACAGAGTCAACATTTCCGATCAGGCGCTAATTGCAGCGGCTAATTTATCCGACCGTTACATTAGCGATCGCTTCTTGCCAGACAAAGCCATCGACTTGATTGATGAAGCAGGAAGCCGCGTACGTCTGCGGAGTTCAATGGTTTCTGCCAATCGCGAAACCAAGCGCGAATTAACTGCTGTAGGCAAAGCTAAAGACGAAGCCGTTAGAGCACAAGATTTTGACAAAGCTTCACAACTGCGCGATCGCGAGTTGGATCTCGAAGCTCAACTAGCAGATTCACAAAACGAACAATCTGTCAATAAGCCTATTGTTGACGAGGAAGACATTGCTCAAATCGTCGCCTCTTGGACTGGCGTACCAGTTAACAAACTGACCGAGTCTGAGTCGGAAATGCTGCTGCACTTAGAAGACACATTGCATCAGCGCCTCATCGGTCAAGAGCAAGCAGTTACATCTGTATCGCGTGCCATCCGGCGTGCCCGTGTAGGGTTGAAAAATCCCAATCGACCTATTGCTAGCTTTGTCTTTTCCGGGCCAACTGGAGTAGGTAAGACAGAATTGGCGAAGTCATTGGCAGCTTACTTCTTCGGTTCTGAAGAAGCGATGATTCGTCTGGATATGTCTGAGTTTATGGAACGCCATACCGTCTCCAAGCTGATTGGTTCGCCTCCTGGTTATGTTGGATACGACGAAGGCGGACAACTCACTGAAGCTGTGCGGCGCAGACCATACACAGTAGTGCTGTTCGACGAAATTGAGAAAGCACACCCCGATGTATTCAATATGCTGCTGCAAATCTTGGATGACGGTCATCTTACTGACGCCAAAGGTCGGAAAGTAGACTTTAAGAACACGCTGATTATTTTGACTTCCAACATCGGTTCACGAGTAATTGAAAAAGGTGGCGGTGGTTTGGGCTTCCAGTTTGGCGAAGATGAAGCCGAAGCAAGCTACAACCGCATTCGTACCTTGGTGAACGAGGAACTCAAAGCTTACTTCCGTCCCGAGTTTCTCAACCGTCTCGATGAAATTATCGTCTTCACCCAACTCAATAAAGATGAAGTCAAGCAAATTGCTGACATCATGCTTAAAGAAGTAACTAGCCGCCTAACTGAAAAAGGTATCGCCTTGGAAGTGAGCGATCGCTTCAAAGAACGTGTGCTGCAAGAAGGTTATAACCCCAGCTACGGTGCTAGACCGTTGCGTCGGGCGATTATGCGCCTCCTCGAAGATTCTCTGGCAGAAGCCATGCTGTCTGGTCAAATTACAGAAGGCGATACAGCTATTGTTGATGTTGATGATGACGGTCAAGTGACAGTACGCAAGTCAGAAAAACGAGAGTTAATGTTGGCAAATGTAGGGTAATATTTATACCAGTCACGTTGTTGCGCTAACATTTTAGAAACACTCTCGCTCCTACATTGCTTAGAGGAGCGATGTAGCACAGCCTCTGGCAAACATTGGGTGAAACGGTGATTTTTTACCTCTGGTAGAGATAAATACCAGAGGTTTTTTCATTAATTAGTAAGCCTGCCGCTACCACGGTCTTTTTCACTGCTCACGTTTTAGGAAAAAGTTAGAATACTTCTTTTGGCAAAATATCACCAAAGCTTAACGATATGAAGAATTAATATCTAAATACCGGATAGATATGATGCAAAATCGTCATATAACGACAATAACATCTCAATTCCCACTAATACCATTTCTCAAAAAAATGACTACAAATACTATTGGCTTGTAGTAAGCACAAAGCGTGCTTACTACGAACCATGTATAGCTCTACTTCTATATTCTTGAGGAATCTTCAAATAAGTTTTTTTGAAGACATAGATAATGTATGCTTTAGTTTTTGTTTAAAAAAATAATATATCTTAAATGTAATTGTAAAAAAAATTTATAAAAATGCAGCATAATCAAGAACCAAATTTATCTGATGCAGATTCACATCGCATTGAATACGACTCAGACGACTACAAGGCGCAGATAGTCCAGTGGGTAGATAAAATGAAATCAACGGATGACTTGCTAAAGGTTGTATCTGAGCTTGAAAAACTCCCTTTAGACTTGAGGCGTAAAGTTTTAGAAGCTGTTGTTGAAACCTACATTCTCCACTTTCCTGAGTCAAGCGAATCATATTTTTCAGAGTGGTACTAGAAAATTTATATAAATTGTGAAAAGTATGATCTAGAGGAGTGTGACTAGTTGTCGCACTCCTTATGCTTGCTCAAAACTGCGATCGCGACAGGTGAAATGGGGAGGGTGGGGACTTTCGCGAGCCATTAAATTTAGAAGTGTGAAGTTAATATTTAGATTTTCATCAAATTAGTTACTATTTGTAATCTTTAAGATTTTCTTTAGATTTAGGAGCTAAGATGTTTTTAAGTTTTTCTTGAGATTTCAAATAGTACCACCAGAGGTATGAATTATGAACTCTTCAACTTTACGTTTTCTTTGGTCTGTGATTGAACAAATCCAGCCCACTGCTCTTTTAGAAGTCAGTGACACAGATTTAGTTAAGCACTTATTAAAACAGCTTGACAATAGAAAAGCGCTCAATAGTGAAGAGAATAGCACTATTAGCGCTTACCTTTACTCTAGAACTGCGTTAATACGTGACTTAGCTATGGCACGTTTAGCATAAAGCACGCTTCAATACCGATAAGTGTCACTAAGACGTTTCCTCGCTTGATATTCCCTTAACGCTCCTTGGGAAACTACAGTTCGCCCATCTCTTCTAAAAGTGGGAATCTCACCTTTTTGCAAAGCCATAAACAGATGGCTTTGACTCATGTGCAAACGCCTAGCAGCCTCTACGAGTGAAACACCGCGTCTGACCATACTGCTTTTTCCTTATTTCTGGTTAACAGAAGCCGTAAGCTGGACTAGATATAAAGAAATCCTTAAGAATTATAGCACTATTTCGATGAGAATCTAATAAGATCTAAGCTCAGGTTGCTATTCATACTAGGTTGCAGTCAAAGATAGTACTTCCCTCTCCCCGCCTGTCGACACCCCTCTCCCAATTTGGGAGAGGGGAGGGGGAGAGGGCACGAATTGCTGTATCTGAACACAACTTGGTATCATCTAGCCAGTTGTACGCTAAAGAGCGATCGCCATGTGCGTTGTTGTGAAAGTTCGTAGTTAGGGCTTTAGCCCTTGAAATTGAGCGATAAATCGCTCACTACAAACCTCTCAGAATTAATGCGATGAACCACTAGGAAAAAGCTGATTTCTTCCAAGCAAAAATTACTGCATGTTCACATCGCCAAGTTGCTTCGCTGAAATACTACTGAAAGATTATTAGCTGGCATTTGATAAGTATTTAGCAAAGTCAGATTTTGCATCCTCGCTGCTGCTACAACCTCATCGAGGTCACGCAGACCCCATTCTGAGTTGCGGGTACGTAGATATTCATCAAAAGCTGCGTTACTCGGTGCGGTGTGTTTTCCACCTTGCTTAAATGCTCCATACAAATAGAGAATACCACCAGACGGAAGAATGCGACTCGCACCTGCAATTAGTCCCAAGCAAGTAGACCACGGTGAAATGTGGATCATGTTGATATTGACTATGGCTGTAATTGGTGGCGCACCGATAGGTGCTTCTTTTTCTACTGCCCAGACTAGTTCGCGTACATCAATGTGCAGAGGCGAGTAAAGATTGTCACAAGGTAAATGTTTTCTCCAGGCAGCAATGCTGGCACGATACTTGGGATTGGGGTCAGAAGGTATCCATTTGCGAGGTGTTAGACGAGGAGCAAAAAACACTGCATGTTCTCCAGTACCGCTAGCAATTTCTAAAACAGTACCAGTTGTAGGTAATACTCGTAAAAGCACCTCTAAAATCGGTTCGCGATTGCGCTGCGTTGCTGGGGCGTATTGCCGCTCGTCTTGTGATATATTCATCAAGTTTGTAACAGTTTGTTGAGCAAGGTTAATCACAGCAACTATAGCGGTTTTTGCAATTCCAAGCCTATTTGGTGAATTGGCAGTTGCACTGTAAACGTGGCTCCTTTACCGATTCCCTCACTGGCAGCATAAACATTACCATGATGCATCTCAACCAAATGACGAACAATGGCTAGTCCCAATCCCAGTCCCCCAAATTTTCTCGTTGTTGTACCGTCTGCTTGCCGGAAGCGATCGAATACATGGGGCAGAAAATCAGGACTGATGCCTTGTCCAGTATCGCTGACCGTAATTTGAGCAAATGTGTTGATTTGCTCCAGTTCAACTTGCACTCGACCGGTAGGGGGAGTAAATTTGATGGCGTTAGAAAGGAGATTCATAATAATTTGCTGCAAGCGTTCCGCGTCTCCCATCACTCGACCGATAAATGGACTGAGGATAGGCTCTATTTGGATAGACTTTGCCTGAGCTAATGGTAGGATGTCGTCTATTGCAGCATAGACGATGGGAACTAGGTAGACGGGTTGTAATTCCAAACGTAGTTTGTTTTGAATAATCAGCGAGACATCAAGAATATCCTCAATCAGTTTTTTTTGATGTTTAGCATTGCGCTCAATTGTTTCTAAAGCTTTTATGGCGATCGCTTCATTTACTTGCCGAGTTCTCAGTATCTGCGTCCACCCCAACATGGAGTTAAGTGGGGTACGTAATTCATGAGAAACAATTGCTAAAAACTCGTCTTTGAGGCGGTTGGCGGCTTCGGCTTCAGTTCTGGCTGCTTGTTCTCGGGCAATTAATTGTTTACGTTCTTCCTCAGCTTGTCGGCGTTGTGTCGTATCGCGCCAAGTCACAACCACCCCATCCCCAAATTTCACAGCCCGAATATCATAAGCTTTAGTAATATGCTGCTGACCATCGCATTCTTCGCAGAGCAATAATTCTTTCACTAGTGGTTGACCAGTTTCTACTACCTGAGAGTATTCCGCAAACAGCCCACTTGTTCGATGCACGGGCATTAATTCGCACAGTCGCTTGCTCAATTGTTGCTCTGCTGTCATACCGTGATTGACACAAGCCGCTGCATTCACATACTCAATACGGAAGTCTTCTATTTCACCTGATGTATCACGAATAGCACAGTAAATACCGAAGCAGTCCAGCATTGTTTCCACAGAGGTGCGGAATAGTTCTTCACTTTTTCGTAATTCCGCTTCTGCTCGCCTGAGTGATTCTCGTTCTTTGGCTTCCCGTAATGCTCGCTGCACAGCCGGAGCTAGTCGCTCCAAACGTTGTTTCAATACATAATCTGTAGCGCCGCCTTTGAGAGTTTCAATCACTCTTTCTTCGCCCAATATCCCAGAAATAATAATAAACGGTACGTGCGGACAGATAGCATGAGCAAACTCTAGAGCGGAGAATCCATCAAAGGAGGGAAGGGCGTAATCTGCCAGGATCAAATCAAAGGTTTCGCTTTTGAGAGCTTCTACGAACCCAGTGCGAGTTTCTACCCGCACTAATTCGCAATCTATTCCACTCCTTTTCAAGGTTGCACCGATGAGTTCGGCGTCTGCCCAAGAATCTTCTAGCAGCAGAATACGCATCATGATATTATTATTGTGAACTTCGGATCGCAGCTTTCCTATATAAAATAAATAGGAAAAATAAACGGGAGCTTTGTAGCATTATTTTCAAGGGATTTGATGGATCTAGACATCTAGCCTACGATGTAGATTCTGTAATTGTTGTTTTTTGGTAGTTCTTGGTTGGTGGTTAATTGTTCCATAGACGCGCCAGCTGCTTAAGGCAGCATACAACAACCAACAACCAACAACCAACAAACAACAAATAACAACCAACAAACAACTACTTACTAACTTTTGGCAGAGTAAAGTATATTGTTGCTCCATTATTTATCGCTCCTTCAGCCCAAACTCTACCACCATGTCTATAGATAATCCGTTGGACATTTGCAAGTCCTAAACCTGTCCCTTCAAACTGTGTTTGGCTATGAAGGCGTTGAAATATAGTAAATAGCCTATTGGCATACTGCATATCAAACCCAACGCCGTTGTCTCGGATGAAAAAAACAGTTTCTTGTTCGCTATCAATGCTGCCAATGGTAATGACTGGTTGCTGGCAGGGTCGAGTGAATTTAACCGCATTTTCGATCAAATTTTGCCATACTAAACGCAACAAAGAGCGATCGCCCCACACGTGGGGTAGTTGCAGTATGTACCAAATTATGCGTTGGTCGGGAATAACCATGTCAATTTGCAACTTCACCTCCCAAACCAGACGGTTCATATCGACAGTAGAGTAATGCATTTCTGTCCGTCCGGTACGGGAATAAACTAGCAAGTCGTCGATCATTTTGCCTGCTTGGCTAGTTAATTCTAAAATTGCTTTTAGATAATATAGGCTAGTTTCATCGCTGGTTATTGCTTCCAGGTGTTCTTTTAATAGATTTACAAATCCGTCTATTTGGCGAATTGGCGATCGCAGATCGTGGGATACTGAGTAGGCAAAAGCCTCTAATTCGCGGTTAATAGCTTCTAATTGAGCTGTGCGCTCTTGGACTCGACGTTCTAACGTTTGGTTGAACTGGCGAATTTCTGCTTCTGCTTGCTTGCGGTCTGTAATATCATCCAATAAGCCATCAATAAAGGTTTCACCATCAAGCTGATTGAGGGTTTCGATAAATAATACCCAAACGTTAGTACCATCAGAGCGTTGGATCTGCACTTCCCGTTCCCAGTTTTGCTCAAATAGATGATTGGTGATAAAAGAGTGAAGTTGCTCGCGAATAAATGACTGAGCCTCCTCTAGGGATGGCAAGCCCAAGATATTTAAAAACGCCGTATTTACATCTAATAGTTGACCTTGGAGTGTAGTACGAAATACACCTAAGCGAAGTTGATTTAGTAACGATTGCAAGCGCAGTTCTAGTTGAGATACTTTACGGTGAGTTTGAGATTGTTCCCACAATGTTTTCACAGCTTGAGTGAGGCGAATAAAATGTTTTGTCGATTTAATTACATAATCATCAAGTCCCGCTTTCATCGCCTCAACCGCGATTTCCTGAGAACCAGTATTGGTAAACATAATCACAGGACAATTGCGATCGCGAGCTTTGACAGCACGCAAAATCTCTAAGCCATTTGTCCAGTTCAATTGATAATCAGTAATTACTAAATCGAAACGATGCGCTGCTAATGTTTGAGCTAGTGCATCCGCATCAATGATTTCGCTCACCTCAACCCAAGGAAACTCTCGGTTTAGCTCTCTAATCACAAGCAAGCGATCGTCTGGGTTATCATCCACCAGCAAGATGCGTTGAATTGAATGGTCTTGATTGCTCATTGCTAGTTGTTTGCCCAGTGAATTAGAATTCGCAGGCAATTGACTATACGTTACGGCAGAAATAAGTAGGTCAACATAATTAAATGTAAAATATTTTGTATTTTATACGGACGAGCAGGATGCCCACCCCACAATATTATTAAATCTCTTGTGGGGTGGGCTTCTAGCCCGACTCCGTTTTTAGTTTATTTATGCCTTTCTACTTAAAACTACCATTTAAAACAGCACAAAAGCCCAGGATACAATTCTTTTGACTTTTAACTTTTAACTGACTCGGTAGCGGTACTAGGTGAAGTAAACCGAAGAATATTGGTTGAAATTCAACCAGTAGGAGTTGAATACCTGCATCATCTCTTGCAAAGCATTAAATGCAACAGGTTTGATCAGATAGGAGTTTACTCCTATATCATAGGCGCGATCAACATCGACATTTTCCCGCGATGATGTGAGAATCACCACCGGGATTCGCTTGAGCAACGGCTGCTGCTTCAGCCATTCTAGTACTTCCAGACCTGAACGACGCGGTAGTTTTAAATCTAGCAGTATTAACGCTGGTAATGGGTAGTTTTCTCGTTGTGCATAGCAACCTTGACCTTCAAGGTACATAATCGCCTCATCTCCATCTTTCACAACCAAGATGGGATGGTTAAAATTAGACCGACGAAATGCCCTCTCTATCAAGAAAATGTCGTTAGGGTCGTCCTCTACCAGCAAGATACTATGTTCACTTACATTCATCATTACAACCCTGGCTCCTTGAAATTTCCTAGTTCTAGACGCCAGTAAAGAATTCAATAGTAGAGGTTTTACTCGTGCTAAACAGAGATTTCATCACGACATTTGGTCACTAATTATACTCACTTTTCATGAAGGCGATCGCTAAAGCTTGAATAAGTTTTTTTTCAAGCATTTTCTAGGATGACATAATTCTACCCAACACTCTGTACGGTACCGTACATAAAAATCAATTTTTTAATTTAAGTATTAAAAATTCTTTTCCCTAGTTCCTAACCCCTGATTCAAGTATTTTCGTCGTCCAGCAAACGCTCGAACTCTTGTTTAATAAAACCATAACACTCACAAGCAGTTGCCTCCAAAGCAGAGCGATTGAGAATTGTAATCCGACCTCGGCTGTAGCGAATAATACCTGCTTGTTGCAGCATGCCAGCCGCCACCGTCACACCAGAACGCCGCGTACCCAGCAATTCAGAGATAAACTCTTGAGTGATTTGTATAGTATCAGAAGCTGTGTGATCTTGAGCAGTAAGCAGCCAACGGGCTAATCGCGCTTCTAGGGAATGGTGACGATTGCAAGCAGCAGTTTGACCGATTTGGGTGAGTAGCGCTTGGGTATACAGTAGCAGTCGCCTTTGCAGAATTCCACCGCGATTAAATTCCCGTTTCAGGATCTTGGCATCTATCTTCATAGCAGTACCTGCAACTTGCACGATAGTGCGGGTTGTTGTGTATTCTCCTCCCAAAAATGCAGGATAGCCCACAACTCCGTTACCACCAACCATGCACACTTCAGTTGTCCAGCCATCCTCCAAAACAGCAATTAAAGACACCATTGCCCGATTCGGGAAATAGACATGCTTAATCTTTTCCCCGGCTTCATAAAGGACTTGACCGAGGGAGAGTGAAACCTCTTCTAGATGGGGAGCAAGGCGCTGGAATTCAGACTGTGGTAGAGCCAGTAGCAGTTGATTAACTAGCACGGCATCGCTTCCATCACTTCAAAATCAAGCATTTTAAATTGACACGGCTGGAGTAGCGCTGTCTGTACGGTACCGTACATAAAGACATACTGCTTGGCAAAAGCATTAAAAACTGAGTAAGCGAGCGAACTCGTTTTTGACTATGTCATAACACTCGCAGGCAGTTGCTTCCAGTGCGGCTCGATTCAGAATTACGATTTTTCCACGGCTGTAGCGGATCATTCCTTCTTGTTGCAAACTACCCGCTGCAACTGTGATTGTAGCGCGACGGGTTCCCATCAAGTCAGCGATGTACTGCTGAGTCAGGAAAATCTCATCTCGACCAAGACAATCTTGGACGCACAAAAGCCAACGGGCAAGTTGTTGTTCAATAGAATGGTGAGATTTACAGACCGCATTTTGGCTAATCTGGGTTACAAGTGCTTGGGTATATAGCAGCAGTTTTTTTTGCAGCACTCCCCCCCGCTCAAATTCGCGCTGGAGAATTTCAGCATCCATTGTCAGCGCACCATCTGCTATCTGTACGATCGCACGATTATTGGTAAATTGGCCACCTAAGAATGCGGGGATGCCAATGATGCCTTCGTTGCCCACTAAGGCAAATTCGGTAATTGAGTTGTTGCTGAGAACGCAAATCAGGGACACCATCGAGCGAGTGGGAAAATAGACCTGTTGAATCACTTCCCCTCGTTCATAGAGGATTTGCCCCTGACAGAGATTCACGTGTTTTAGATGGGGAGCGATGCGCTTATACTCCTCATCCGGTAAAGATGCCAAGAGTTGGTTAATAGACCTGGGATCGCTATCGGATGGAGACATGCTGTTGTCTGTTGTCAGAACAATCAAGACGTCCAGTGGCTGCAAGAGTATGGAAAGCATACCCCCAGAGCTACTGATGACGTGATCGGTTGTCACAGGTTAATAAAAATTAGCAAACGACTTCTTCTTCCTGCTGGGAGATTCGTACGTTAGCGTACAGATTATAAAGGAATAAAGCGGAGGGCAGTTCTAATGAAAAAAGAAAACCTCACCCCCTACCCCTCTCCTTAGCAAAGAGAGGGGTGAAAGAAGAAAGAATTTTTATCTATTTGTTGTCATACTAGGTTGCAGTCAAAGATAATACTTCCCTCACCCCTCTCTCCCAAATTGGGAGAGGGGAGGGGGAGAGGGCACGAATTGCTATATCTGAACACAACTTGGTATCAACGAGCCCTTTCCAAGCTTTAGCATTTATCCGCCGGGAGTAAATCAATCCAAAATCGGCTACCCTGCCCCAATTGTGATTCAACTCCCACACGGCCTCCCATACGCTCAACGCCCCGCTTGACAATTGCCAAACCGATTCCCGTTCCCGGATAGGATTCTATGCCATGCAAGCGCTCAAAGGTCTTGAAAATCCGTTCCTGATGTTGTTGAGCAATACCTATGCCGTTATCTTCTACCCACAGGCGAATAAATTTAGAGGGAGGGATGGGGGGATGGGGAGATGGGGGGAAAGAAGAATTTTTTTCTCCCCCACTCTCCCACTCTCCCTCTCTCCCAACGCCAGGTGCTTTATGCCGGGGAAAGAGTCCACCGCACTGGCTCCTCTTCCCCTCCTCTACCTCCTCTGCCCATATCAAGACTTTGGGTTGAACATCGGCAGCTACAAACTTAATGGCATTAGTTACCAGATTGATCAGTACCTGCGTTAAGATATTACGATGCGCTTTGACGATGGGTAAAGGTTGCTCGATAGTTACCTGTGCTTGGGTAGCTTGTAGTTCAGAGTGTAATTGATTGAGTACGTCAGTGACGATCGCATCGAGACTGAGGCGTTGTAGCCAAATTTCGCTGCGCCCCAGACGACTGTAGGCAAGCAAATCTTGAATTAAGGTGTCCATCCGGCTAGCGGCTATGACAATGCGGCTAGTGTATTCCTGTCCGATTTCGTCTAGATGAGAGCCGTAGTCTTCTTGTAAGGCTTGGGCTAGTCCTTGCATGGCGCGGAGAGGGGCGCGTAAGTCATGGGAAACGCTGTAGGTAAATGCTTCTAGTTCTCGGTTGACTTCTTCGAGTTGTTGGGTGCGTTCTTGAACTCTCTGTTCGAGGTTCTCATTGAGTTGCTTAATTTCTGCTTCAGCTCGCTTGCGATCGCTAATATCTATAATTAACGCGCAGTACCCCCTCACCTCACCCTTTTGAGTAACATCGGGAACGAGAATACCTCGGATGTAGCGCGTACCTGCTCCTTGATAAGGTACTTCTGCTTCATATTCAAACATTTCGCCTGCCAGCACGCGCTCTACTTTGTCTTTAATTACCAGATAAGCCGCTTCGCCTAAAACTTCTGCTAGATGCTTTCCGTAAATTTCTTCCTGAGACAAGCCAAACCAAACTTTGTAGGTTTTATTCGCAAATCGATAGCGCTGCTGGGTATCTGTATAAGAAATGCAGACAGGTAAAGAGTCTGTTATTAACTGTAATAATTCTTGATGACGGCGACTTTCGTCTTCACTTACCTGTAATTTTAGGGCGATCGCTTTAGTATGTCGCCGAGCTGTATTGAGAGAGGTAACTAGGTAAACAATGAACAGCCCCTCTAGCAAAAAAATGACTAGCTGGAGGTTTGTCCAAGGATTATTACTGAAGAAAGAATAAGTAGGGGCGAGGAAAAAATAGCTGTTGAGTACACCAGACAGTACAACTGCCAAGATGCCAGCACCAATTCCTCCATAACGGCTACTGACGATAATAGCAGCAAAAAACAGTAAAAATGGGGTGTCTTGTTGTCGGTGAAACCAAAAATTGAGCAGCAGTTTTACTAGTAGCGCGATCGCTACAGTTGAAACTGCAATACCGTAACGCCAAAGAATCTGGCGCTGTCTTCTGTGCATGTGTGTTTGCCCAGGCTACCCTGACTTACTTCAGAGTAAAATGCGATCGCGTAAATATCACGCAATTTTTAAGAGATATTGCAATCATAACTTTAATTCAGTTCTGTCTCATCAACTCATACCTTCTTACCCGACATCTTCCATGCAGTACCATCAAAGAACAAGACATATGACCAACTTGCTAAACTCAGGTGGGAATGTGTAACTAATATCACTGATGTACCTGTTGCAGTAATTTTTTCGACAATTCCTATCACCTTGCGGGCTGTTTCAGGGTCTAAATTAGCAGTAATTTCATCTAATAAGAGAAGTTGAGGAGAATGCACTAGTGCCCGTGCAAGGGCAACCCTTTGCCGTTGACCTCCTGATAGTTGATTTGGATAATCATTTGCTTTGTTCTCAATGCCAAGCAGGGCTAACTGTTCCTTCGCAACTTCGTCTGCAAGCCTTTTATTTTTCCCATTACGCAGCCACAGGGGCAGTGACACATTTTCAAGAACAGTCAGATGATGCCAAAGATATAATTGCTGAAATACCATGCCAATTTCTAAGCGATTTCTACCATAACCGCGCTTGATGAAACCAGGCTTAGAAACAATCTCTCCATTAAAAATGATTCGTCCTTGATCAACTTCTTCTACCAATGCCAGACATCGCAAAAGAGTTGTTTTTCCACACCCACTAGGTCCTTGAATCACCATACTTTCACCTTTTGTTAGAGAGAAAGAGACAGTATTCAAAACAGTGGTGTGGTTAAACTTTTTTCCTATGCGCTCCACACGTAGAAATATATTATCCATTGCAATACTATGGGGTTAGCAATATGTAGAAAAAAGACTTATGACCTCTTTCTTATCACTCTACTTTTTTCTTGCCTTACTAAATAGTCAAGCTCTAGCAAAAAATCATATTTTCTCTATTCCGCCTAGTTGTTTAACACGTTGTACTCTTCTTAGAAGAATATTCAGAGGAATTATGGTAACGATAAACATGACTGCTACAGCAGAATAAACTTCTAGTGGTCGGTAAGTCTGGGCAATAATTGAATTTGCAGTGTGCAGAATTTCCGGAACAGCAATAACTGATGCCAATGTGGAAAACTTATAGGTCGTTATATACTGTCCCATAAGGGGTGGCCAGGATTTACGGATAACTTGAGGGATAAGGATATAACGAATTGCTTGAAGACGTGACATTCCTGTGCAATAAGCCACCTCAATTTCACCAGAGGGTACTGAATTTATTCCTCCTCGAATTATCTCGGCTACAAATGCCGAAAGACTTAAACCAAGACCTAAAATCGCACAATTCTGTCCGTCAATAACTAAGCCAGAAACAATCAGCGGTAAACTGTAATACAGCCACACTAGGAGTACAAGAGCTGGTACTGCCAGAAAAAGCTCAATAAAAAGTCTAGCTAACCATGAAATTAAACTTAAAGAAATAACTGATAAAACGCCTAATAGTACACCTAATGTAGTTCCTAGCGTAATACTGCCAATGCTAATCCAGACTGTTGTTATAAAGGCAAAGTAGAGTTGTAATAAATTGTTCCAAACGACAGAAAAATTCCAGTCCATTTGTCACTTAATTAATTAGTATTATTAGTAAATTCCCAAATTTTCTTAGGATGAAGCCAGTTAGCGCCAGCTTTTCGTTCCCAGTTCAGCAGATATCCTTGATAGTCGAATGCATTCAAACTATTATTTAAGAAATTAAGAAGTTCGTCATCTCCTCGACGTACAGCCCATGAAACAGGAGTCAAATTGTATGGAGATTGAGCAAATAAATCTTTCACCTGCGTTGCATGAGCTTTTACAAACTGTGATGTCGCATAAGCATCACCAAGCGCCACATCTGCTCGACCACTTATAACTGCTTGAAATGCAAGTGATTGATCGCCACCAGAATATCTTGTAACTTTCACTTTCTTAAAATTTGCTCTTGCATATTCATCTCCAGCTTCACCTTGAGTAACTGCAACCACAACTCCAGGTTGGTCGATGCTTTCAATACTTGTAAAACGATTATCATTAGTACGCACTATTGCGCTATTGCCTGCAAAAAAAAGAGGTCTAGTAAAATAGACCGACAATGCTCTGGGAACAGTCACAAAAGTAGGTACTATTGAAACATCAAAGCGACGAGAGTTTAATCCTGCTGCAAAGCCTGCCCAATCCGTCTCAATAAATTCAAGTTTCCAATTATTCAATCGAGCAATTTCTTTGATTGCTTCAACATGATGCCCACCTAACTCACCAGAAGAACTTTTGGTAATTGTTGGTGGAAAGACAAGATACCCAACTTTTAACTTGCTAGTAGTGGATATCTGCTGCAAGGTAAACTTACCAACTGCTTGTGGAGAGTTAATAGTACACGAGGCGAGAGAAAGCAAAATAATAGTGATGAATGCAATGCCAAATGTAAGTAACCTAAGCCTATTCTTACTGTTACTCATGTTTGACTTGCTCCAGAAAAACTATGAGATAAATTCTGATCTTCCAAAACAAACCTATGATGCTCATCTAAGGCCCAGAATTGATCCGAAGTTGCATCTAGAGAATTTAGCAAACCAGTCCACATCATTCTCTGTGTTTGAAAGACAAAATTTATGGCATGATTAATAATTTCCTCTCCTGCTTCCTGTTTGCTTAACCAGGAAATTACGTCTTCAAACATCTCAAAATGTTCTGCATCTGAGTGAACTTTAAAGAAGCGAAGACCACGCTTTGCTACACCAGCTTTTTGAACAACACGTAGCAAAAGTGCATAATCAGGCTTATCGAATATCTCGTAAACTGCAATTGCTGCAAGGGCTTCTAGAACAGGAGCATCTCTACAAAACTTCTCCCATGAAGCATTGAATTGATACGCAAATAGTGGTTCTCGTAAAAATTCTTCTGAGTTAATTCCAGCGCAAACTAAAAAATCTCTATATAATTGGTTATGACTTATCCCTTTTCTTCCACCTAACTCCTCGATTAAGTTTTTTGCTAGTCCTCCCCACAAAAACTCATTTAAACCACATCGCTCACCTAATATAAAATTAAGGCGACAAAAGTTAGCTCGGACAAAGTAGAAAGCTTCAGCAAATCTTTTCAAACCTTCTGCACTTGTCATCGTATTACAGAGATGAGATTCTACAGCTAATTCGCTTAAGATATATTCTTCTTTAGCGATTACTGATTCTACTAAATCCGATAATGACTTTGTTTTTATCACTTTTTTTACTCACATGTTTCTAAAGATTGTGTCAAACAGGTAAAAGGCAATAATTTGATGCAAATTTGCCTTCTTCTAGAGCGATCAAAGAGGAGAAACTTTAAAAACCTTATACAATTTTAAATTTCGCCTCTACAAAAATAAAAAAATAAGGATATAGCAATCCTTTGCAAATGTTTTGTGAACTTAGTCAAGGAAAAAGCATAGCAGATTCTGTTATCAGAGATAACAGTAAAGTAAAAATTTTATATTTTACATTTTCGGAAGTATTTTGATGGCAGAATTAACTGCTACAGTAAGTTTTTCTTCGTCTGGATGAAAAGCGAATGCTGGAGCGAGCTTGATATTTTCTAATCTTTTAATTTTTATGACCTGTAGTTTATTCTCCTTAGAGATGTATTGGCAGGTGACGTTCTCAGACACAAAGATAGGAATAATATTACTCTCTCTATTGGCAGTTGCTAGCAGATAACTGATAGCTTTCTTTCTATCTTCAAATTCCTTATTTTGATATGAGTTACTGAGAATTGCAGCTGCCCAGCTTCCGATCTCACCCTTGACATGAACCAATTCAACACGGCTATTAGGTAAATCTTCAAGGTAAACACAGTTGTTGACTTGTTCAGGCACAATTACAGCAGAAAGGCTGAAAGGTTCTTCACTACATGGCTCAGAAAAACGATAGTCAAAGAAGCGTTCTGGTAGTGCAAGAAAGAAAGGAGCAATGCCATGAACTCTTCGTTCTCTAATCGCTAGAGGCATTTCCTGCCATGTCAAATATTCCCAAATTGTGGTAATTCCGAGTAATCGACCAATTTGTTCTGCATATTCAATAGCTAAACCCGTTGGGCGAGAACCAGGTTTCTCAGGAATCTGTGACCATGTAGTTGGGATATCAGTATATCCTAGTGTCCAAGATTGATTTTTAGCTATTTCATGCCAACTGTAATCAGCTCCTTTACCTTTGACAGCAGCTCTATAGCCTGCTGCATCGAGAAGTTCATTCACTATTCCATCAATTTCATCAGAAGCTGGAAATGGATTGTGAGGTAACTTTTGGCAAGTTTGATCTAGTCGATGTGCTAAAGATACTGCTATCCGATTAACAATGGCTTTTCTCGGCACACTGTCGCCGCGTGCCCATCGATAGAACTGTGCTTCTCCAATCTGGATTTCATTCATCAACTCTTGATTAGTCCATGCCGCTTTCTGTAGGTATTTTTCAACCACTTGAACGAACTCAGATTTGGGTGGAGTGTTTTTAGATTGATTGCGTGTTGAACGTGCCACAAGAGTTGTTCACCTCCTCATTTATAGAATTTCCAGACAATTTACCCATAAGCAAGATTAAGAAAAATTAATAAACGGCGCTACCTAAAACTGACTTTGCTTTTGCTGAAGGATAGGGCACAACTAAGCCGACTGTCAGCTAATCTAGATCATTCTATGCCAGAAGCGTATCCATGTCACTCGAAGTCTAAACAATCTTTAAAAGACAGTCAAATTATACGAACTTAGGAAATCTACGGATTCCATTATCGAAGAGATGGGTGTGAACCCTTTCAGATTCATTCTCTACTAATCAAGATGAATAAACGCGATCGCCAGGTTTTAGCATTAAATAGATGTATGCGTAAATTAGGTTGTAACCATTTTTTTATAAGGTTTCTAGGTTCATTCACGCATTAGTCGAATATACATGAAGCATAAATTGACATTTACCACTGGCTTTAAAAGCTTGACACGTCAATCACAATACAGTTAAAATACTCACTAACAAAAAAAATGTAGACTGTCTTAGAAAGACAGCAGCATGATTAAAGGCAAGTCTCTTAGTGGTAGTTCGTGTACAGATATCCGAAACTGATTTTAATTGTTTTGTTTGTCTGAACTCAGTTATCTACTCCAAGTGACAACTAAGAATTTACCAATTTGCTCATAGTAGTGGGGAGTAACTCCAAAAAATAGCAGACCCAGACAAATGTAATTTTGATAACGCATTGGTGGGTTTTGGTATTCTATAAATTCTTAGGCGTAGGAGAATTTTGCCTGAATTATTGAGAATACGAACGGATGATGGAGAGTAAAAATCCGATCCTACTTTTTTGAGTTATTCTCTGTGCTCATTACTCCATTACTATATTGCTCGAACTGCAACTTTGCTTCTTTATAGTCAACCTCCAAAAGATTATTAAGAGAGGGCAGGCTGTATCGTTTATCGCCATTCCACGATCAATGTTTTATACCCGTCAATTAAACGTGGTGTGACTAAGGTAAGTATCTCCGATCGGATAATCTGAATCAGCTAAGGAGTCTCACGTTCGTGATTATAGGAAGCAATACTAAAAATCTCCACCTGAAAGATGATGCGATCGCACTATCCATATTGATCTTATTCTGATTGAGCAATGCCCTCTCTAGACTTCAACTTAACTATTGTGGGTGCAAAACTGTGACAAACAATGAGCATAATCTTCTATTCAGGGTGGTTTCTAAATCACTCAAGTATTTTCTATTGGCATTAGTAGGCTTTGCAATCGCCTACGTGGTTTCAATAATTTTGGGTGGCCAATATATTGTCATCCCAATGCTACCGTTAGTAGGAGATTTGATTTTACGTTTAGGAATTATCCTGTTTTGTTTGATGGCAACAGCAATCATTGTTGAGTCCTTACGTTAGGAACATCAAAAGATTTGGTTGTGTTGCAAAAACTGACGGTATGCAGGTCAAAGTGCTGAAAACAAAGTATTGATTTTGTTGAGAAACACCATTGATAAACCTCAAGCATCCATTCAAATTGCGTCACTTTTTGCCGGAGGTGATTCTCCCAAGCACCAGACGGTACTAGAAATCTTCCCTGAGTTACCGAGACCAGGAAGAAATGTTGGAGTGACTGCATAACAGATCTCTCCCAAACGGATCTTTTGTCCTCGAGGAGTTTTTGCAACACAATCTATCATGAAATCCAACTTGAACAAGCAAAATAGTCAATATCAACCTCAAGCCTTCTTGTTAAGCCTAGCCGAATTTCTTGAGAGAACTATTTGTGGTACGGGATTTGGTCGTTCAAGCCTTGTTATCGAGGTTGTGAAGAATAATGCTACCACGAAAAAGTACGCAATAATTCACGAGGGAGTTCCTAGTCAACGTTACGTTCTCACTCAAGAGCAAATGCAAAATTTGATTGAATTTTTAAAATCTGGAGGAAATCAAAACAGTACTAACTAGTAGTTTGTCAAATTTGAATTGATGGATCGCAAAGTTCGTAGTCAGGACTTTAGTCCTGAATTTTTAAGCACGCTTAGTGCTTACTAGAAACCCTCAAAACTAGCTTGACAGAGTACTAGAGTTACTAATTTGTTATTAGCACTACACAGTTAAAAAAACTGGAGTTATAAGGCCAAAGCATAACTGAATACTAGCTCAGCATGTACCTCTAGCTAGGATAGTTGCGATTTCTACAAAGGCTAGTGTAAGTGGATATTCTACTTCACTAGCTTTTTTATTTTTCCAGATATTGCTTAGTTTCAACATAAACCTGAATTACAGGAGGCAAATATCATGAATCAATTTAAAGCACTCTCTGCCACTGTGAAAAAATTCCACTCACCTAATAATGCTTTATCTCACAAAACATCGTCCTCAACTATCAAATCTCTATGGCAATCCCCCATATTATTGACATCTGGCTTTGTCGGTCTTGCTATTGGTAGTATGATGGTTGCTACTTCCGTCACTCTTCAAAACGTCACTCACATTCGTGGTAACGATTTCTCTGCTTCCGTTCAAGCATTTACTCTACAGCAAAAGCAACATTGCCAAATCAGCAATCAATTGCAGAAGCCAGGAACTTCACTGATTTTGGAGCTAGACAGTAGTGAGCCTATCATTGTAAACATCACGTTGCAAGGGACTGAGCTTGGTAAATCTCAGCCTGAACCCAATGATTTCAGCCGTATCAAGAGTTTGGTTGAATCGATCAAGATTATTGCAACTATCTTCAGTGCACTTAGTTTCACTGCTGGAATGCAAATATCGACTGCTCACCTTGGACGAATAGGCAGCCAGAAAGCCAATCGGAGGAAGAGGTAAAGGAGATCTATTACCTTGATCTCCCTCGTTGCCTGCGATCGCCTTTGGTCAGTTTATGCTGAATACGCTAGCGATCGCATGATATTATTTCCAAGAATCTATAATCATGGCGATCGCAAATAAACAGAAGATGAACAGGAATATACGTAACAACCATTGCCATAGAATAGCAGACCGCAGCATTTGAACAATAGGAACAACGCCAAAAACAGTAGACATAACATAGGCGATCGCAAAACCAAGTAGACTCAGCAGAAAATACTTGAGTCCCTTAGTAGCGAGTTTGAACAGCAAATTATAGTCATCTGTAAGATTAGTTTTCATGGTTTGTGTCCTCAGTAAACAAAATCTTTGACTACGGTAAAAGGGAGAGACGAATGCAGCAGTCCTACTCAACCTCACCAGGGTTATAAGTGGGAGTGGGAGGATTATCCTCACGAAGCTGAACAGATTTAGGATTACCAACAACGATCGTTAAAATGACTATTGCAATAATTAACAGCAGCCAGGTAGGAAATTTATTTCCTACTTCCCTCACGTCATATGATTCTCGGCAGTGGGGGCAAAAATAGATATTAGGATTGCGAGGATGTTGTTCAAATCGACAAGGAGGAAAAGGGTGGTCTTTGTATTTACAGTTCATAAGAAGTAACCTCTTGTAGACGTTGTTTTGAAAAAAAAAGAGACTAGTCGCGTGTTACTCCACGTAAACTAGTCCCTGGGTTGGTATCCAACTCTCTTTGGACAGTCAGACGATTTATTCATTTTTTTAATATTCACCATCAGTTGTGTTACTGCTTGGTGTCTGAAGGGACAAAACTATAGATTTTTAGGCCGCCTCTAAGATTCTTCGATAAGAGAATGCCACTTTACAGATAAAAAAGCCCTTCTGAAATGTAAGCGTTACATCTCCAAAACCAGTGGTCTGAAAAATGTTCAGCAAGCCGGCTTCTAAGCAATCAATCGCAGTGAGCCGGTTCTCCATTAACACCACACCGCAAGGTTTCAACAGCAGCTGACGTCTCAATATATATGTGTCTATGTCTGCCTTCTGGAATCGAAAATCTTTGTTCGGGTGCCCCACTATTGTAACTAAGAACTCTGGAGACCTACCACCCCTCATCATGCGGCATTCTACAATCAGTGTGCGCGGTATTGAACCTTGATACTCCCTGGGTAGATATGCTTGCAGAGTCCCGAAAAGTCCTTCCAACATGGGGCTACTCTATCTCAATTGTTCAAATCAGGGTTTTAGCCTGACTTGTTATCCAGCATACAATGTAATTTATGAAAAATCAAGTTTTATCATGTTTAATTTTGATCGCAAATGTTATGCTCTCGTAAGAACACTTTAACGGTTCATGTGATTGATTGCCTGATACTGATAACTACACACCGATTTCTAGAATTCGATTAATTGATTGACGTTTTTTGGGTTTGAGGAAAAAGCGGTAGAGCATAACCAACCCTCATTGATTTAATTAGAGAATGACCTTAGTTCTGATTTCCTCAATGTTCCTAGCCGATCTGCCATTAACGTAAGTTCGATTCACCATTGGGTGGTCATCATGGGTAGGCCCAATGTCACTATCTGGGTGGTATGCAACGATATCTAGCGTGTTGTCCTTAGTAAAAAAGCTGTGATGACCTTCGGGTGGAATAATAAATATTTGACCTGGAGTCAAGGGTATTTTAATAACTTCTCCAGTTCCATCTTCATTTTCTGGGACTTCGCAATGTCCCATACCGCTTGTAACTACGCCAATTCTGATGGAAGGATGAGTGTGTCGCGTCTGGCTAATACCAGGTGGAAAGTGTAAGTGGTTAAGACAGGGATCGCCTTTAATTGTTGGTGGAATCAACAGGGAATCAGAGCAACCATCCATGTAACGCAACCTACCTTTTTTCTCAATCGGCCCCCCAACCATGAACATCCCACGGTAGTTCAAACTTGCGATCGCGATTCCGCATCCACCACGAATAGACAAAGGACCAGCAGGGACACAAAAGTACATGCCTTTGGCAAGGGTAAAGGCTAGCTCAAACCCTGCATGATAGGAAATCACATCAGTTTGACCATCAACGACAAACCCAAAATAAGTTCCTTCGTTGCTTAGATTCAAAGTTTCTCCTGTGTATCCCCATCCATATAATCGTGTCGGATGCTTGTCTTCTGACAAATCCACTAGCATCCCATCACCGGAGGAAATTGATAGGAAATGCTTTCTGCCGCCATATAATTCTTCATAAACATAACTTTCCATGACAACACAATCCTTATCGAACATGAATTTGCATGCTTTTTAATTAAAGGCAGTTGGTAAAAATATTGTCAAATAGTCTCAGTGACAACCACCAGTTTTAGCATGAGTCGAATAGTAACAGTATTACCATCATTTCAGCTTAAAAATAATCAAAGATAAATTAAAAAATTCATAAAGATATGTTTATGAATAACATAAAATCATAAGTATATATACTTAAAAATATATAAATAGGTCAATTCATGCTTTATCATGATAAAAAATCCTCACCTTCCACTGTCTCATGAATTTTCAAGACGTTCTCGAGATTGTAGAGTCAGCAGTGTACAAAGCTAAAGGTAGGAGGCTGACTGACCCAGAATTGACTGTACTGCGCGGATCTTGGGAGGGTTTGACTTATGAAAAGATGGCAAAAGGCTCACCCTATAAACCTAACTATCTGAAGGGAGATGTCAGCCATAAGTTTTGGAAGTTGCTTTCAGAGGCTTTGGGAGAAGAAGTCAGCAAAAGAAATTTTCGCGCCGCTCTGCAAAGAACATTGTTAAGTCACAATGCATCTTTGCAAGTCCAGAATATAGACTTGGGTGTGGATGATGCTAACCTTGTGTCTCAACCATCGAGTCAGTCAGAGTTATCCGAGATCGGTTGGTCATCCCAATCTTCATACTTAAATTTCCAAAGTCAAGGTGGGCTAAGCTTCTTTCCTCAAGAACATGAAACGAGTCAAAGCTGCAAAGAGCCTTGTGAACTTGAGAAGAAAATGAGAGCTTGGTTTGAGGCATTGGGCTATGAATTGATACCAGGTGGCAGAAGGCAAGAGGACTATTTTGAGATGATTGTCCATATCCCCAAACGAGGGGGATACGATCGCATCCTGGCACGCGGTGTTGAAGGTGAAGCTAACCTGAACCACCTTGACGGTTTATGTCAAGCAGTAAAAGAGTACAAGCCAAATGAAGGGTGGCTAGTTGCAGATCTTCGTATTAGTCGGGCTGTGCGCGAAGCGATCGCAGAATACAGAGCAACAAAAGAACTTAAATTTAGCCATGCTGCTAGTGAGGCGATCGCAGAGTACAGAAAACAGAGAGAACTGGAACTATTTTGTTACACCTTCGATGAAGTCATAGACGAAGGTGTCAACTTTACACAATATTTTAAATGGTTAGAAGAACAACTGAGGAAGCGGGGCATTAATGACAAAACTTATGTTCCTTTAGCCTGTGTTAAACAAGAAGGAATTAACCCAGTTACAGGAGAACCGATAGTTAGTCGTTATGCTGAGGCAGATGGCTGGATTGATGGCTATATCGATCGCTGGCTAGACGATCCAGACAAAAAACACATATCCGTTCTGGGAGAGTTCGGTACTGGCAAAACCTGGTTTGCATTTCACTATGCTTGGACTGCTTTAAAACGTTATCAGGAAGCAAAGAAACAAGGCACTCCCAGACCAAGATTACCCCTACTTATTCCTCTGCGGGATTATACTAAAGCACTTAATGTAGAGAATGTTCTAGCTTGGTTCTTTTTTTCCATACACAATATCCCCCTCACTAATTTAGTCTTCAAACAACTTAATAGTATGGGCAAGCTCCTGCTCATTTTCGATGGTTTTGATGAAATGGCAGGTAAGGTAGATCGTCGCAAGGTGATTGATAACTTTTGGGAGCTAGCTAAGGTTGTAGAAACAGGAGCCAAGGTTATTCTCACCTGCCGTGCTGAGCATCTTCCTAAGATAGAAAAAGGTCGCTCTCTCCTGAATGCAGCTTTATTAGATTCTATTGAAACAGAACAGCCAACCTCTACCAGGAAACTAGGCCCTCAATTTGAGGTACTAGAACTACAAATACTCAGTAACGGACAAATTCGTCAAATGCTTCGCTCTCGTCTCCAAGATAAAACTCAAGGAGAAAGGGACGCGATCGTAGAACAGGTCACAAGAAATCATAAACTCTTGGATTTAGCTAGACGACCTGTGATGATTGATTTGATCCTGGATGCGCTGCCTAAAATTGAGGCAGATCAGCCAGTAGATCTGTCTCACATCTATTTATTAGCTGTTCGAGAGAAGATGGCTCGGGATATCAAAGCAGAGCGCACGTTTACTTCTCCAGCGGACAAGCTTTATTTCCTCTGCGAACTGTCTTGGGAAATGTTCGTCACCGATCAAATGCAGCTGAACTATCGAAACTTCCCTGACAGGATTCGCCGATTGTTTGGTTCTATTGTACAGGAGCCAGAAGAGATCGATCATTGGAGCTATGACATGATGGGTCAGTCTATGTTGACTCGAAATGCAGATGGTGACTACGAGCTAGCTCATCGCTCCTTCCTAGAGTTTTTTATCGCTTATAAACTTGCTGCACAATTGGGAGTTTTAGCTTCTGACTTTGTCGATTTGGCAACAGAGTCGTTACATATAGACAAAAATGCTCCTCCTCAAGCATATACTTGGTTTTCTTATTTTCAACGTCAAGTAGACGAACAAGGTAAAGTCATACCCATTGCACCACTCAAAGAATTTTCTACTGTATCGCTAAACCGTTTATTTAATGCTTTCAGACTAGGAGAACTAACAAACAGACAAAGAGACTTAACAAAGGCTGTACTCGATTTACTCGAACATATGCTTGACCGCTCGAAAACCGCTGCTGAGCGTCTGATGGCGGTAATTAAAGCTACACGAGGCAAAGCGGAAAAGGAAGTCGGTTATCTTGCTGGATATGCTGTAACACTTCTTTTGCAAATCGATCCAGAGGCTCTAGCGGGTCAAGATTTAAGCCATACTGTTATTCAAGGTGCTGATTTAACCAATGCCAACCTTCAAAATACGAACCTTACGGGTGCTTATTTAGATGATTCTCTTTTTAAAGAACCCTTCGGCAGTATTTTATCAGTTGCTTTTAGTGGAGAGTTTTTTGCGATCGGTTCTTCTAATGGCGAAATTTGCCTTTTTCAGGGACAAAGACGTTCTATCTGTAAAGGACATAACCACTGGGTTCGCTCGATCGCCTTTAGTCCTGATGGTCAAAGATTTGCCAGTGGAAGTGACGACCAAGCTGTGAAGATCTGGGATATCAAAACTGGTAAGTTCTTCCATACACTAGAAGGACATACTAGTTGCGTACGTTCAGTCACCTTTAGTCATGATGGCAAGCTACTTGCTAGTGGTAGTGAAGATGGAACCATAAAAATATGGAATGTCAATACTGGTGAGTATTTAAAGACCTTAACAGGACATGTTGGTAAGATTTGGTCAGTAGCCTTTAGCCCTGTTGGTAGACTGCTTGCCAGTGCTGGTGAGGATAAAACCATCAAACTTTGGGATGTTAACACAGGTAACTGCCTCAAGACTCTAACAGGACATGAGAATTGGGTGAGGGCAGTAGCTTTTAGCCCCGATGGACGGCAAATTGTTAGTGGTGGCGATGACAACACTGTCAGAATCTGGGATATTCGGACAACGAAATGTCGTACAAACTTTCTCGGACATGAAAATTGGGTGAGATCGGTGGCTTTTAGTCCCGATGGGCAAAAAATAGTTAGTGGTAGCGATGACAACACTGTCAGAATCTGGGATGTTCAAACAGGTCTATGCCGCAACATTTTATATGGTCATGATAATCGAGTTTGGTCAGTTGCTTTTAGCTTGAATGGAGAGCAAATTGCTAGTGGTAGTGATGACCAAACTGTGAAAACCTGGGATGCTCAAACTGGTCAATGTCTGAGTACGGTGAGGGGATACTCTAATTGGATTTTGTCAGTTGCTTTCAGTCCCAACAGTAAATACCTTGCCAATGGCAGTGAAGACAAGATTGTCAGGATCTGGAATATCCATACTGGCAAGATTGCAACTACTCTCAGAGGACATACCAGTCGCATTTGGTCTGTGGCATTCAGTCCGGACGGTCGGCTACTTGCTAGCGGTAGCGACGATCACACTATCAGAATCTGGGAACTTAAGCACAGTAAGAGTAAACAATGCCTCCGAGTTCTTAAAGATCACGATCACTGGGTTAGATCGGTTGCATTTAGTCCAGATGGTCAGCTACTTGCCAGTGGTAGCGATGACAACACTGTCAGAATTTGGGATATTCATAGAGGTACACCTCCGAAAATATTACGCGGTCATGGGAATTGGGTACGAACAGTTATTTTTAGTCCCAATGGACAGTTACTTGCTAGCGGCAGTGATGATCGCACAATCAGAATCTGGGATGTTCAGACAGGCGACACCATCAAGATATTGCACGGTCATGAGAACTTAGTCAGGTCGATCGCCTTTAGTTCGGATGGCCAGATAGTGGCCAGTGGTAGTAACGATTGCACTGTCAAGATCTGGGAAATGTCAAAAGGTGAGTGCATCAAAACTATAACGGAACATAACAATTGGGTACATTCAGTTATTTTTAGTCTTGATGGACATACGCTCATCAGTGGCTCTCAAGATGGATCTGTACATTTATGGAATATTCATGAAGATAAACTCATTAAATCCTTTCAGGAAGATGCTGATGAGGTCTTATCAGTGGCCTTTAGTCCCGATAGACAGTTAATTGCCGCTGGTATTCATGATGGGATGATTCGGCTAAGAAATATGCACAATGATGAATTGAAACCACCTTTATCTTTGAAGATTCCTAAACCTTATGAGGGAATGAACATCACTGGTGTTATTGGCTTGACGGAAGACCAAAGAGCCAACCTTCGAGCCTTGGGAGCAGTTGAATTAGGGTAAAAGGGATTGGGGATTAGGGATTGGGGATTGGGTTTTCACATCAAATTATCGGGTAAGACGATAAGCGCAAAACTCCCGCGCTTCTAGCCGGGAGAGAGCGCAAACGGCAATTTTAATTGCCGCGACTTTTTGTCCCAATGCGACCTGAATCTCTGCTATAGTTGCTGTAGATAAATATAGCATCGTCTACAGTTAGAGGGTTATATTTTGCTTCTAGGTTATGTCTACAAGTTACGTCCAAAACAGGCGCAAGTTGTCAAAATGGATAACTGGCTAGACATGCTGAGAGCAAATTACAATTGGTCGTTGGTAGACAGAATTGACACTTACCAACAAAAATTTATCCAAGGCGAATACTGTGATATCAAAACTAAATCAATAGCTTGCCCTTTAACTTGTTGTGCAGTTAAGTTTGGTGCTAGTGGCGAATCTTGGCGTGATAATGGCAAAAAACGAAGCGCCGGAGAGATACAGATTACGGCACTTCCCGAACTCAAGAAAGCGCGCCCTTGGTACAAAGATATTGATTCAACCGTTCTACAACAAAACATCAAGCGGTTGGATAAAGCTTTTGAAAATTTCTTTGATGGGCGTGGTTTTCCTAAATTCAAAAACCGCAGCACGATGCGGTCTTTTACATTCACCACTGGCGTAAAAGTAGATGGGAATAAAATCTATTTACCCAAGCTGCGATGGATGAGATTCTATAATTCCAGACCAATCCCCACAGCATTTAAGATTAAATCTGTCACTGTACGCAAAAAAGCAGATGGTTATTACGTTTCTATCAGAATTGAAGATACAAATGTACCCGTATTTCCAGTAAAATCCAACTCGGAAATCAATACTGTTGTTGGGTTAGATATGGGATTGGGTAAACTTGTTTATTGTTCTGATGGTTCAGTAATTGATATTCCCAGATTTGCTACCAACAAGAAAACTAAGCGTTTACAACGTATTCTAGGGCGTCGTGTTTCTCGTAAAAATAAACACTCTCATAGTAGACGCAAAGCACAACAAAAACTATCACTTTTTCAACATCGAATCGCAACTAAACGTGAGGCACATCAATGGCAAGTTGCTAAAAAAATAATCAAAAAGGCTGACGCTATCGCACTAGAAGATTTAAATATCTCCGGGATGATGAAGCGGTGCAAGCCAAAATACGACGAAAAAACAGGTAGATTTCTTCCCAACGGCAGAGTGCTAAACGTGCTTTGTCTCGGTCAATTGCAGATGCTTCCTGGTATGCGTTGATTTCTAAGATTGAGTACATGGCATCATTGTCAGGAAAAGTCGTTTTTAAAATCAACCCACGCCACAGTTCGCAAGAGTGTAGCGCTTGTCATCATATCGATGCAGCTAGTCGGGATGGTGAAAAATTCATTTGTACCAACTGCGGTCATGTGGATGATGCTAATTTGCAAGCTGCAAGAAACATCAAGCTTATAGCAGTTAACCAATATCGGTTAACTCTTAAACAAATCAAAAAGGTACGGCGGGACTTGCCGGAACCCAAACAGCTATTACTGTTTGAAACGCCCACCACTGAATCAACAGTGGCTAAAAGGAGACAACACCACGCTCATAGAAGCAAACGTGGTGTGCCTGGGAACTTGGGAGTTCAATTAGATCTGTTCTTCCAAGATAACAACAATGGCACGACAGTGCCTCGTTGTGAATCTCCTTACTTCTAGTAAGGAGAGCGTCAATTCTATTCATTTAACTAGCCGGACTTGCACTTTCTTCAGTTTCTACTTGTACTTTCTGTCCTAATTTTGGTTCAGTACCCGCTATTAACCGCTCAATATTACTACGATGCCGCAAAATTACATACAAACCAGCCGCAACGCCAAACAATATATAAGGTAACGGTTGATGCAAAATCACCATGAAAATCGAAACAGCGATCGCACCAAAAATCGAACTCAAAGAAACAATCCGCGATATCGCTACAACGATGGCAAACACTCCTGCTGTTGCCAAAGCTACTTGCCAATTCATCGCCAGCAAAATCCCCAAACTGGTAGCAACCGACTTACCACCTGTAAATCCTAAAAAAATTGATTTACTGTGTCCAAGTACTGCTGCGAACCCAACTAAAGTTACCATCCAGGATTGCCAAACTTCGGCATTTACCGTTGGGGGAATCAAATTTTGACTTTGAGCAAAGTTGAATACCCAGTAAACAAGGAAGATTGCTAAGATTCCCTTAAGGGAATCAATGCATAAAACAAACGCCCCAGGTCCTTTACCCAATGTTCTTAACACATTGGTTGCCCCTGTTGAACCAGAACCAATTTCACGAATATCAATGCCTTTCAACAGTTTCACTAATGTGTAACCGGTGGGAACCGAACCCAGTAAATAAGCTACAAGCAGAATAGCCCCACACAAACTTAACCAAATAGTCATATTTTTAATTGTTGGTTGTTGGTTGATGGTGGTTGGTTGGTTGTTGGTTGTTTAGTTGTTAGTTGTTGGTTGTCAAAAATTGCCCCTAACTACTGTACGGGCGGGTTTAGCTATAAAACTTTTGAGCTTCAAAAGACGAGATATCTATTCAAACCCGCCCCTACTAACTACTAACTACTAACCACTAACCACTAACTACTAACCCTTAAAAATCATCTTCATAACTTCTCATCATTTTGGGGTCAGGGGCAAAGGCTAACCACAAGGGAAATTGTAACAGTGCCAAACTAATTAACTCTTCAGAATCATCAATGATAATCAAAGGGAGTTGATTAGATTTTTCCAAGCGTTCGGCTTTTAGTGCCACTGCTTCTGGTGCTTCAAATAATACTACTCCTCGGTCGGGTCCAAAATCTGGACGACCAATACCCAAGCAGTCTTGCAAGCCGCGTCGCCATTCACCCAAACGTTCTGGTGTATTGGCTAAAACCAAAGTACGGACGCGATCGCCATACAAATGATTTAGTATAGAGATAATTGCTGAAGCTATAAGTATATTTTGCAACCTACTACCCATAGTTCGCAAAGCACCGCGTCCACCTTGGTTGAAGAACCAGTTGGAAACTCGTTCAGCGTGGACTGGTTCAAAGGTACGGCGCAGCTGCCACGGTGGCCCGTAGTAATCTGGTTTGTTACGGTACTGGTCAATCAGGCGACGAATTTGCTTTGTAGTGTCTTGGAATTGCTGTTGAGCAAATTGTGGTGTTCCTGGCAGAGGTTCAGCGGGTTTTACTTCTTTGATTACTGATTTTTCTGGTTCTGGTTTCGGTTTAGATACCAACTGCAATTGTTCTGCCGCTGCCGCCAAATCCTGTAAGCTACCTGTGAGATAATCTTTAAAACCCTGCACTCGAATGGCTAAGTCTTGAGAAGCACCTGCAAAAGTGGTTCGCATCTCGTTGCGAATGCGTTCTTGACGCCGTTCCAATTGTTCTATAGAAAGTTGCAACGATTGTTTCCGTTGTTCTAATTGCGAAAGCGACTCTTGTACAAGTTTCCCCATCGCTATTTGCGTTTCATTTATTTGCCCCTGAAGGATTTTATAAGAAGCTTGCAAATTAGCAATTTCTGCTTTGAGGTCTTGTTCTTGTTGTTTCAATTCGGCAAGTCGTTGCGTTGCTTGTACTTCTGGTTGATTGTCTTCTAATTTTGATTCTATTTGTGACCCTTGTGCGGGTGCTTCTTCATCTAGCTGCGCCACATCCTCATCTACAGGGCTTGTAGCTTCTGCACTAGCGATGGGCAAAGCAGATTGTGCATCTACTATAGAATTTTGTGTTGTGGCTTCCACCACAGATTCAACAGATGAATTTTCCGTTTGCTCATTTGTAGAACTTTCTGCTTTTGTTGGTTCTAAAGATTCATCTGTTGGTTGTGGAGTTTGATATTCCTCTGGATTCATAAACGATAATCTAATTCCGATGACACAATTAAAAAGCTTTAAGCAATATACAATTTACGAGCTTTAAAAGTCTCGAATCCTGAGTTTACAACATAAATACTCAGCATACTCTGCCCAAAACCAGACGCAAGGCGTCTGGTTTTCTAATTACTAAATGCGCGGACAGCGTTGTTCTAAGCAAATTTTAAGGGTGTTAGGATCAAATATGATTGGCAAAAAGTGAATGCTTTTAACTTCTTTAAAATAAAACAGTATCGGAACCCTGTCCCAGAATATACGCCAGTTTTGCCATTCTCGGTAAGGAAAGCGCCTAATTAATTTTTCACCCCTGTAAATATCTAAATCAGTAGCAGTAAATTGCAAACGCAGTGTTACTGCCTGAAACATGAGAAACAACCCAAATAGTGCGATCGCGCCACCTATCCAAGGTTGCACCAACAGCAATGGAATCGCCCCAATCACTAACACCACAGGTATGTTGTAACTGGGCTTAAGTTCCACAGTAGATGCTGATAATGGCGCTTGCGAAGTAGTCACAGTCTCAAATCCTGTTTGGTTAGTGGACATTATTCTTATTTTAAGAGTTAGTGGTTAGTACTTGTTGTTGGTTGGTTGTTGTTTGGTGTTTGTTGTTCGTTATTTGGAACAACAACCACCAACTACCAACAAATAACTACCAACAAAATCTAAAAGCCTTGTAATAACGCACTGCCAGTTCCTTGAAACATTAACCAAGAAAGAAAGAAATTGCTAATAAATATAATCAACAAGGCGGTAACAACAGCAGTTGTGGTTGATTGTCCCACACCTTTGGCTCCTCCTGTTGTTGTCAAGCCCCAGTTGCAACCAATTACGGCTATCAAAACTCCAAAGCAACACGCCTTAATAATGGCGCTAATAATATCCCAACTGCCAAGAAAGTTACGGGCTGAGTCTAGAAACTGCGTATCAGACAGATTGTATATATTCGTTGCAATCACCAATCCTCCCAGCATCCCTGTCACCAAAGACAGAAGAGTTAAAACTGGCATCATTAAAAGGCAAGCCAGCACGCGGGGAATAACTAAATAATCAATCGGATCGGTTTTTAACATCAACATGGCATCAATTTGTTCTGTCACCCGCATTGTGCCAATTTCTGCTGCAAATGCCGAACCAACCCGTCCTGCCAAAACCACAGCGGTAAGAACAGGGGCAAGTTCTCGTGTTAGTGCCACCGCCAGCACTCCACCAACAAGGTTTCCTGCACCAAAGGTGATAAACTCCCGGGCTACCTGAATGGTAAATACCGCACCGACAAAAACAGCCGTCAATAGGGCAATAAACAGCGAATCCGGCCCAACTACCGCCATTTGTTCGAGAGTATTGCGCCGATGAATTTTGCCCTTGAGGAGGTGGACTATTACTTGTCCACCTAGAAAAATCCCTGCCAGCAACCGCTGACCCCATGTTCCCAAACTAGATTTGGATGTAGTCTCGCTCAATGTTCACTAGCTAACTCGGTAACTGCATTTAGAATAGCGAATTTAGTCAATAGTCAATAGTCATTAGTCATTAGTCAAGAGTTAGTGGTTAGTAGTTAGTAGTTAGTGGTTATTTCTCCCCCCTCTCCCCATCTCCCCATTGCCCCTAATCCCCAACGCCAGGTGACGCCACGTGCTACAACGCTTGGTACACCCGCAACGTAGTGGCTCCTAACCATGCACGGCAGTCGTACCCTGCACCGAAGCCCTCCGGGTACTCTACGAGAAGCCGCGCTGCGCGCGCCTACATGGGGGAAACCCCCTTTGGAGCGCACTGCCTCACCACCGCACTGGCTCCTCCAAGCGCGGTCGTGGGGGCCGGTGAGTTCCCCATCTCCCCCTCTCCCCATCCCCCCATCTCCCCTTTTTGGTTAACTAAGTTTAAATCTCATCTCAGAAATTAACACTGCAATCAGCCGCATTTTGACTATAGGCAGACTTATAATTATCAGCGTAAAGCTTGATATTTCTGGATTTATCTGGAGTGAGTGGCTTTTTGGGTTTGACAATACTCTGAGAAAATTGTATGTAGGTATTTTAATAAAAACTTAAGAATGTTGAAATCTTGCCCACTGTGGAGCGATCGCACTTATTGTAGAAATTGTAGAAAATGACGACTCAGGGAAACGGCTATTGTCCTCTTAAATCAGGGAGCCAGATTTTCATGACGATTTGGATTAACTTTCTCCGTTCGCTACTACTGACGATAATTTTTAGTTTTGTCGCACCGATGTTCCTCGTCGGTGGCATACTATTGCTTGTATCGCTAATGGGTTATATTCCCGGTTTACAAGGAATAACAGAAGCGATCGCCACTCATATATTGCAGTTTCTCGTTATCTTTGGTAGTGGCACTGCCCTAAGAGGATTAATTGTAATTAGTTTGACCTGTAGCTTTGTAGGGGCGCTGTTTGATACTTATGCCTACTACAGGTGTCAAATTCTACGGTAATTACTAAGAACTGACCACTCTGTTGAAGTTTATGTTTTTGGGCATAAATTTTAAGAAGTTTATTCCCTCAATTGGAAAAAGCAGCGATGGGCTAGAGTAGGATTATTATAAGTAAATTATTATTAAATTTAGATCTGAAAAATATTTAATTTTGGTCAATAATTAATAATTAATAGTCACTAGTCCAAAATTTTGTACCGTTGGCTTTTAAAAGAACACTGTGCTCGACAGAAAAAACCTTATATACTTTGGCTATCACGACAATTTTAATCGCCGAAAACTTTCGTACCTAACAGTTAAGCTATTATGCTGGTAATTTGTATTTTTTGAAATTAGGGATAAAGCATTAAACTCTCTCCCCATCTCCCCATCCCCCCTCTCTTCATCCACCTCAACGATAATACTAAATTTTTTACTGCTTCTCGTTCTGGGCTAGTGTAAAGCAAGTTGATGAGTAGGCAAGAGTAATAGCGTACAAAGAATATAATTGTATATACAATTTAGAGGTTTTTTTGACTGCTCATGATTTGGCCTTTTAAGCCTAGGTTTCGCAAACAAATTGCTCGAATAGAAATTACTGGTGCGATCGCCAGTGCAACTCGTAAAAGAGTTTTAGAAGCCCTAGAAACCGTAGAAGAGAAGAAATTTCCAGCTTTACTGCTACGTATTGATAGCCCTGGTGGCACGGTAGGCGATTCTCAAGAAATCTACAGCGCTTTGAAGCGTTTGCGTGAAAAAGTAAAAATTATAGCCAGCTTTGGCAATATTTCTGCTTCTGGCGGTGTCTACATTGGTATGGGTGCTGAACACATCATGGCTAACCCAGGTACCATTACAGGTAGTATTGGTGTGATTTTGCGTGGTAACAACTTGGAACGCTTGCTGCACAAAATAGGGGTTTCTTTTAAGGTCATTAAATCTGGACCCTACAAAGATATTTTGGCATTTGACCGGGAATTGACTGAACCCGAACAAAATATTTTGCAAGAATTGATTGACACTAGTTACCAACAGTTCGTGCAAACGGTAGCTGAGGCACGAAATTTAGGGGTAGACACTGTCAGAAGTTTCGCTGACGGTCGTATATTTACTGGTCAGCAAGCCTTAGAATTGGGTATTGTAGACAGGTTAGGAACAGAGGAAGATGCCCGTCGTTGGGCAGCAGAACTTGTTGGTCTTGACCCAGAAAAAACACCCGTCTTTACGCTGGAAGAACGCAAACCTTTGTTGAGTCGTTTATTGCCAGGGACTCGTCAGGTTTCATCCGGATTGGCTTCTGGAATTGACTGGCTAGAGTTTGAAATGTCTACTAGTGGTTTGCCTTTGTGGTTGTATCGACCATAAATGGTTATTTGTCCTTTGTCATTTGTCATTTGAATAGTTATTTGTTGTTTGTTGTTTGTTGTTGGTTATTTGGAACATCCAACAACCAACTACCAACCAACAGCTAATCATTGACTAATGACCAATGACCAATGACTATTAACTAATAACTATTGACTAATTACTATTGACTAATTTAAGGAGGATAAATTGGTGGAGTGGCGAATGCGGTCTATTCGCGGCGCAACTACCGTTACTGAAAATACGGTGGAAGCAATGCGAGAAGCAGTGATGGAATTATTAGATGAGTTGGAAAAACGAAATCACCTGCATCCATCGGATATTATTAGTGTTACCTTTACGGTGACACGCGATTTAGATGCGATTTTTCCTGCTGCGATCGCTCGCCAACGTCCTTACTGGAATAATATCGCTATGTTGGATGTACAGCAAATGTACGTTGAGGGTAGTTTAGAACGCTGCATCCGATTTTTAATTCACGTCTATCTCCCAGTCTCTGCTTCAGTCTACCATACCTATTTGCGTCATGCTCAAAATCTGCGTCCTGATTGGAGTTTATCCCAACCTTTATAACCAAACCAGATGCAGAAATATACCAACACGATAACTCAAAATTTCGGCAGTAAGGCATCAGCTGCTACCTCGAAAGTAGAGAGCCTAAGCAACGAAGTGCTCGAAATGTTGGGCATTCAGGCGTTTTCATAGCACAGGAAAAAATGACGCGCTTGTTGATGTTAGTAGTTTTTAGAAGTTGTCGGAATAATGGGTGTTGGTCTATCTTGAAGTACCGCTTTCAGAGCACTTATCCACTGCTGTGCTATGAACTTATTGCCCGAATCGTTAAAGTGGAGACCGTCGCTACTAAAAATATCGCCCTGTTTCAATCGAGCAAGTATTGCACCGTTCATATCTAGGAAGTAGACGCGCTTGCCCTGTGCAGACAGCTGCTTGACATGCTGCTTCACAAATGCGTTGGCTGTAGTTCTCGTTTGACTAGTATCAACACCATCGCGAATATCCCATTTAAACGGAGGAATTGAGGCGACCACAACTCTGGCTTTGGGACGTAATAACAAGATATCATCGATAATTCCTTGAAGGGATTGTGTAAGAAATTCTGAGGTGTTATCGCCTCGTACATCACTACCAAAGAAATCATTTGTGCCAAGCATGATCAGCACCACATCAGGCTTGGTCGCTTGAACCCAGTCCCGAATGCTCCCTGGCTTTCCTTCCCATGACGGGAGACGAACATTTGATTTCGGTTGTTGCAACACCTGCGCCGCCGACCAACCACCATGACACTCATGATCGGGGTCTTGATATGCACCGTCTTTTTTAGTTCCCACCCAGTCTATGGTAGACCCAAGTTTGGTCTGTGCCACCGCACTCCGCAGAACAGCAATATTGCCTTCACATAGAGAATCTCCTAAGGACATCACTTTGGTTTTGGTAACTGCGGTGGCAGTTCCAACCGGAAGAAAACACAATAGTGTGACGGCTAGACTTACATTACCCCACCAAGCACGGGCTGTTTTTTCGCTTACACACTCGATACTCTTGTGTATGCTCAATAAACGGCGGATATGATTTTGGATACCCATGATGTCACCCACTTGATCGATCGGCGTACTCTTTGCTAACCTAACACGCCATTTTCTGTTCCAATGCTGATGTCGGTACATCATTTATCCATCCTAGCAGGAAGACCCCAGGTGGGGCGGCTTCCCGTAGGGTAAGACTAGGTATCACCGAACAAGTAAAAAGTAAAAAGGTATTCATAAATAAGAAGAAAATATTGGGTTTGGAGCATCCTAAATTTATTTATGAAACAAGTAAAAATACTTTTTGAGAGACGCGTAGCGCGATAAGTGAGACCAACACGTGAAGGGGTCAAATGAGATAAAAATGCGTCCATTTCAAATCCCCTTAATTTATTTATGGGGATTTACTTTTTACTTTTTACTTTTATCTTTTTACTTTTTAATTTCCTGCTACGGCTGCGGAAATTAAAGCTTATGCATATCTATGTAGTCAGTTTAGAGGCTGCTAATGGCTAATTGCTTGATTGCTAATCAATAGATTAGCCATTAGCTTGTCTTGCCTGTTTTGCTATTTTTCCGTTGGTTTTTGACGATGAAAACGAATTCCTAAAAAGATGTCGTAAAGGAAATCGAAAAAGTCTTTTTTTTGTAGCAATCCTAAAGATTGGTGACAATCTTTTTGATCTAACAGAGGTTTCATGAGATAGTATGTAGGCTGGTAATTGTACCAGGGAATAGAAGGCCACAAATGATGAATTAAGTGGTAATTCTGTCCCAGAATCAGGATATTGAGAATTGGGTTGGCATAAACGCGAGCATTTTTCCAGCGATCGCGCTCAACAAAGGGACGATGGGGCAAATAATCAAAAAATAGTCCCAATGCTAATCCAACTATGCCAGAAGGTACGAACCAAAAATTCAAAATATAACCCAAAAAGTGGAATTGAACAGAGAGCAAAACAATTGCCACTACAAACAAACGGCTGAGAAACCATTCTAGAAGTTCATACTTACGCCAGAGACGACGTTTAAAGAAAAACACCTCGTGATAGAAAAAACGCACTGCTATTAACCACAAGGGGCCACCAGTAGAGACAAAATGATCTGGGTCGTTTTTTGGGTCGTTGACATGAGCGTGATGTTGCAAATGCACCCGCGTAAACACTGGAAAAGCAAAAGCCAGCATCAAAGCGCTTCCATGCCCTAGCATCGCGTTAATAATCTTATTGCGATGGGCAGATTGGTGGCAGGCATCATGAATTACCGTCCCAGAAATATGTAGGGCGACAATATTCATCACAAAGGATATCCAATGCGGCCAATGCCAAACCCAGTAGCCAAAGCAAGATACCACAACGATCGCCACAGCTGCTAAAAACATTAGCAGTGTTGGATTAAAACCACCGGGAGACGCCAATAATTCTTTGGGAGGAACTGTCAGTTTTTGGGGGACTGTCAGTGGCTTCTTTGCCTCCGACGTCAGCATTGTGAACTCCTTAGTAAAATCAAAATTTTGTTAGTACAAGAAGGCAGCTATGAGAAGGTAAGAAAGCTTATAACTTAAGCATTGTTACTTTGTTTAACTGGATAGTTATTTCCAGCACGCTGCACTAATTAAGTTTGAGGGCACAGACGCACAATATCCTTTAGAGGGCAGTCTCGGAAATTAGCAGCTTTCCTGAGAGTCAGATAGACTCTTATAGACTACAAATGAAGTCAAAATTCAGGTAAACGTTGCTAATAGCATTGACAGGCTACCCAAGAGCAGTTCTGATTAGCCCATGCTTAGATTTATCTACATAGCTATCCTCCTTGGCAATTGGGACTTGGTCAAGAGCCACGCATATGGTGGTATGGAATTCCCCCAAAATTGCCATAGCAAAGCCAAGCTGTACAACCTTGTGGCTGACGAACTCAACCAGCCTATAATGACAGACAAGCAACAGGGTTTCTTGGGGTTTATCCATTTGGTATATAGAAGCGGCAAATTAACGACACTAAATTCCGCTCTGAAAAATAATAAGGTTTTAAAGTTTTGTGTAGCAAGATTTATCGATATATTCGCATATCAGGTGCAAAATAACGGTATGATGCCAGACGAGACTCTAAGCATTTATCCCTCCCGCTACATCATAATTCCCTGAGTAGCCCCTTAGATTCAGCCTCTATGCAATTAAAAGACTCTGTACGCCGAACAAAAATTGTCGCCACGATTGGCCCTGCTACCAGCAGCCCGGAAATGCTTAAAGCTATTATTGAAGCTGGTGCAACAACGCTGCGACTGAACTTTTCCCACGGTTCTCATGCCGACCATCAGCGCAATATTCGCTTAATTCGGCAGACAGCTTTTGAGTTGAATCAACCTGTTGGTATTCTCCAAGACTTACAAGGACCAAAAATTCGCTTGGGGAAATTTGAAAATGGATCGATAGTAGTGGCAAAAGGCGATCGCTTCACCTTGACAAATCGCCCTGTTGTTGGTTGCCAGGAAATTAGCTGCGTCACTTATGAATATTTAGCAGAGGAAGTTCCCATCGGCGCAAGAATCCTCCTTGATGATGGCCGAGTCGAAATGCAGGTAGAAGATATTAACCGCACAAAAGGCGATCTGCACTGTCGTGTCACCGTCGGTGGAACCCTCTCCAATAACAAAGGCGTTAACTTTCCTGGAGTATACCTTTCCGTTAAAGCCATGACCGACAAAGACCGCGAGGATCTGATGTTCGGTCTAGATCAAGGCGTTGACTGGATAGCGCTTTCCTTTGTTCGCAACCCGCAGGATGTGATGGAAATTAAAGAACTAATTTCCAGCACGGGTAAGCAAGTGCCAGTGATTGCCAAAATAGAAAAACACGAAGCCATCGAACAGATGGAAGCGATTTTGGCTTTGTGTGATGGTGTGATGGTTGCTAGGGGTGACTTGGGCGTAGAATTGCCAGCAGAAGATGTACCCATGCTGCAAAAACGGCTAATAGCCACTGCCAATCGCTTGGGGATTCCCATCATCACCGCTACCCAAATGTTAGACAGTATGGTTAGTAACCCTCGTCCGACTCGTGCGGAAGTATCGGATGTGGCAAATGCGATTTTAGATGGTACAGATGCAGTAATGCTCTCCAATGAAACAGCCGTCGGTAAATACCCAGTAGAAGCAGTAGCAACGATGGCACGCATTGCCGAAAGAATCGAGCAAGAAGCAGCACAAAATTCTAACGCCAGTCAGGTCACAGATAGGAAGCATTCTATTCCCAACGCCATTAGCCAAGCAGTGGGGCAAATCGCTGAACAGCTAGGGGCTGCGGCAATTATGAGCTTAACGCAAACCGGAGCCACTGCCCGCAACGTTTCTAAGTTCCGTCCCCGCACAAGGATTTTGGCTGTAACGCCCCATGTGAATGTAGCAAGGCAACTGCAAATGGTGTGGGGTGTCAAACCACTGTTAGTATTAGAACTGCCTTCCACCGGTCAGACTTTCCAAGCAGCTATTAACGTTGCTTTGGAAAACAAGCTGGTCTTTGAGGGAAATTTGGTGGTGATGACTGCTGGTACACTCCAAGGCGTTTCTGGGTCAACTGATTTAATTAAGGTAGAAGTCGTAACTGCCGTTTTGGGTCAGGGAATTGGACTCGGACAAGGTTCCGTCAGCGGTCGCGCCCGAGTAGCTCACACTGGCATGGATACAAGTAGCTTTAATCCTGGGGATATTTTGGTTGCGCCTCGTACCAACGCTGATTTTGTCGAGGCAATTCGCAAAGCAGGCGGTATTATTACTGAAGAAGACAGTCTCACCTGTCACGCAGCAGTCATTGGCTTACGTCTGGGCGTACCTGTGATTGTTGGCGTCAAGAAGGCAACAGAGGTGATTCGCGATGGGGCAATTCTCACAATGGATATGCAACGGGGTTTAATTTACTCTGGGGCAGTAGGAACGCCATAAAAATGGTTGGTAGTTAGTGGTTAGTGGATAGTGGTTAGTGGATAGTGGTTAGTGGATAGTGGTTAGTGGATAGTGGTTAAAAATCAACAACTAACAACTAACAACTAACAACTAACAACTAACAACTAACTACTAACTACTAACTACTAACTACTAACTACTAACTACTAACCAATCTCTTGTGTTCAAAGAAACTGCTTTAATACTTCCGCCGTTGCTAGTCCTGTTTTTTGCCAACTAAATTGGTTTGCCCTGCTGATCCCTGCGGCGGAAAGGCGATCGCGTAGTTGATTATCAGTAGCAATTTTAGACATTGCCTCTGTAATTTCTCTATGGTCATAGGGATTGATGAGAATAGCAGCATCGCCAGCAACCTCTGGTAAAGAGGAGAGGTTGGAAGTGATGACGGGAGTACCGCAAGCCATTGCTTCTAGAACAGGGAAACCAAAACCTTCCCAAAGACTGGGGAAAACGAGAGCGATCGCACCATTTATAATCGTTGGCAATTCGCGATCGGGAACGTAGTTTAGGAATCTTATCTGCTTTGCTATACCCAGTTCCTCTGCTTGCGCTTGTAAAAGAGGAGTGTAGCGTTTGTCTGGCGATCCCGTTAACCACAGTTCGTAATCGCGATAATTCGGTAGCCTTGCAAAAGCAGCAAGGAGTCTGTGTAAATTCTTATAGGGATCGTGTCTGCCAATATAGAGAAAATAGGGACAATAATTTTCATCTGCTTGTAAAAAGGCGGGAATATAGCCCCCCTTTTCAAGGGGGGTTGGGGGGATCTGAACAGGTCTAAAATGACTCGCATCATGCGCCAAGGGTATTGGCGTTATTTTGTTAGCACGAATGCCATAAAAGTCAACGATGTCTCTCGCCGTAGCCTGGGAGTTACAGATAATGTGTTGCGCTTGCCGGAGAACTTGGGGAATATAGTGGCGAAAGTAGGGTGTAAGGGGTGAAAAGCGCTTAGGAAACCGTAACGGAATGACATCGTGAACCATCACGATAAAACGGCAATTAGAATATAAAGGTGCTTCCGGGAGTGGAGAAAAAATGAGGTGAGATTTTAGCTTTTGATAGATTTGTGGCAATTGAAACTGCGTCCACACTAAGCGGTCAAAATGGCCTTTTGTACCATGAGCGGGAGTAAGATGATCTGGAATTGAATAACAGTGAAATTCTGGGTAATTTACGGCAGTTAAGAGAGTAGGGTTAAAAGATTTTAAATAAGGGAAAAGATTCTTAGCATAGTTACTTATACCCGTAGGTTGCGAAAATATAACCGATAAGTTAATTAATAATTTGCTCATTTACATACTCTGGAATTTATTTGTGTGCACCCCCCTCATTCCCCCCTACAAGAGGGGGGAAGGTAGAGGAAAAACTTTTATTGATTGTGCGTCTGTGGTCGTACATACATAAAATACCAACTTTTGCGGGAGCAATATACTTTAAAAAAGTGTCATTAGCTTATCTTCGCCAATACATAAACACGCCGTAAAATTTTCCCAATCCAAACTGAGGTTTAATAAACATCAAGACAAAGGCGTGGCAAATCAGCCGAGTTAATCTCAAGCTAAAAACCAATTTACTTGTGTACCTCTCTAAAGTTAATAAATAACTATAGGTACTGTGTTTAATTTTTATGAAAACATACTTATTAGTAATTGAAGAAGGCTGATGTAAAACACCAAACTGCTTGGTAACAGCTATTAAATGTCCTTGCTGAGCATATCTTTGACAAAAATCAAAATCTTCATAGTAAAGAAAATAAGCAGAATCGAACAAAGGACATTCATGAAAATTGCTGAGATTAATTATCAGACTACAGCCTGTAATCCAATCACATAAAACATAATCTGTATTTGTATTTGTTAACAAATCTTGAGTCAAAATCGCCCCTGTATTGTCAATAAAGCGACCACCTGCAAACCAAACTTCACCCACAGGAGTATGAACAATTGTACCGAGAATCGAAATTTCAGGATGCGAATCAAAAAATGATTGAACTTTATCTAAAGTATTTTCTAATAAATAAGCATCTGGATTAATTATCCAGACAATTGCTTGTGGATCTTCTGCATAAATAAATTTTAGTCCTAGATTACAGGCGCTACCAAAACCTAAATTACTAGTAGCGTTAAGAATAAGTACAGATTCATTTTTGAGTTGATAAATAGAATCATCATCAGGAGAGTTATTGATGATAACTATTTTGTAATCTGGATTTTTGCTATTTGGTAGAGAAGAAATTAATTTAGCAACAAGATAAGTTGAATAATAGTTAACTGTTAAAAAGTAAATCACGTCAGTTCAATTTGACAGTCATCACCAATCATAAATCGCAAAGCTTTAGGACGGCGGGGGGCAACTGTCAATTGCGCTCTTTGTCCAATCACGCTATCAATAATACGTTGATGAATTCCAGCTATTTTAGCACCTTCTAAAACCACACTATGTTCTATGTCAGTGTCGATGAGCCTGGTATTATTGGCAATGCTAGTGTAAGGGCCTATGAAGCAGTTTTCTAAATAACAATTGCTACCAATTACAATTGGCCCGCGAACAGTACAGTTAACTACTTTAGATCCAGCCCCAATCTGGACTCGCCCAATTACCTGACTTTGAGCATCAATTTCTCCTAAAATTTCTGTGTTTAAGTAAGTATCAAGAATGAGACGGTTCGCTTCTAATAAGTCATCTTTTTTACCAGTATCTAGCCACCACCCTTCTAGTTGGCAGGCTAAAACTTGCTTTTGTTGATCTATAAGGCATTGAATAGCATCGGTGATTTCCAACTCACCCCGAAGAGAAGGTTGGATACAGGCGATCGCATCATGAATAATATGAGAAAAGAAATAAACTCCTACCAATGCCAAATTAGAAGGTGGTTGTTTGGGTTTTTCGATTAACTGCAATACTCGCCCAGTCTCATCTACCTTAGCCACACCAAAAGCACTAGGATTGCTAACTTGACGCAAGAGAATTAGGGCATCTTGCTGTTGAGTAGTAAATTTTTTGAGAAAATAACTTAAGTCACCTTGTTGAATGAGGTTATCGCCCAAGTACATTACAAAAGGCGAATCGCCTAGGAAGGGAAGGGCAACTTTCACAGCGTGGGCAAGTCCTGCTGGTTGTTCTTGCAAGATATATGTAATTTTTGCCCCAAAGCGATCGCCATTTCCTGTTTTAGCTTTTACTTCTGACCCTGTTTCCGGACTAATAATAATACCAATATCAGTAACCCCAGCGGCAACCATCTCTTCAATGCCATACCACAAAATAGGTTTATTGGCAACAGGTACCAGTTGTTTTGCCCCCGTGTAGGTGAGAGGGCGCAGACGAGTGCCTTTACCGCCAGAAAGGATCAGTGCTTTCATAAACTTGGTTGGTGGTTGGTGGTTGGTGGATGGTGGGTGGTGGATAGTAGATAGTAGTTAGTGGTCAATAACCAACTAACTACTAACTACTAACCACTAACAACTAACTCCTTCAACATTCTTCTGAGTCTTTCTCGCCAATGGGGCGCATGATTTCCCAGAACCGCCGCTATTTTGGCACAAGCAAGAACAGAGTAACTAGGGCGGCGAGCGGGTGTAGGATATTCAGAGGTAGTGATAGGAATAATTCGTTCCACTTTCACAGGGTAGCCTAGCTGTTGGGCTTCTTCAAAAATGGCAATGGCAAAGTCGTACCAGCTAGCTACACCGCTATTAGTGTAGTGATAGGTTCCAGCAATTTCTGAACTCAATAGGGGTATTAATTGGGCGATGGTTGCTGCTATGTCTCTTGCCCAAGTTGGACTACCAATTTGATCGGTGACTACACGAATTTCTTCTCTTTCTCCTCCTAGCCGCAGCATAGTTTTGACAAAGTTACTTTTGCCAAAAGTCCCATATACCCAAGCTGTGCGAAGAATAAGGTGATGAGCGTATGTCTGGCGAATAGCCTCTTCTCCTGCCAGTTTAGTTTGACCGTAAACACTTAAGGGATTAGTCGCGTCGGTTTCCTGATAGGGATGACAGCTATTGCCATCAAAAACGTAATCAGTAGATATGTGAATTAGGAAAGCTTGCTGTTTTTTAGCTTCTTCAGCGAGGATTTTAGGCGCTGTCGCATTAATGGCTTTTGCCAATTCCGGTTCACTTTCAGCTTTGTCAACAGCGGTATAAGCAGCAGCGTTGATGATGACTTGGGGTTTGTTTTCTCTAATCGCGCTGCGGAGAGTATCGGGTTGGGCAAGGTCTATGGTGGGGCGTGCAAGAGTGATGACTTTTCCATAGGTGATGAGGTTTTGTTGTAATTCTTTGCCTACTTGACCGTTACTGCCGATTAGCAGAATTGATTTACTCATTAGCCTACTTGTGCTTGTGGATTTTTGCACCTCCAAGAGGCTTTATGAAAACCATATCATTAGTTTGGCGTTTTTTGGTATTTAATTTACCTTCTGGGCATTAGCATTTAGCGATCGCCTTTGTTACAACAAAGGCGCTTTTTTCTTCAGATTTCTAAGACGTTTCTTAGAAAAGATGCTGGATTTTTCTGATACAATCTGCCGTGTGTGTTCCCATTTTATATCTCTCTTAAGCTCAAGCTCAAAGAATGACTATTTTTACGGTTAAGTATAAAGCTCTGCTTCATTAAAAAATTTACCTGCTTGGTCTTTGGCAGATAAGATTGGTTGTCCAGACAAATGCCAATCTATCGATAAATCGGGGTCATTCCAGAGGATGCACCGTTCATATTGAGGAGCATAATAGTCTGTAGTCTTATAGAGGACTTCAGCAAATTCTGAAAGGACAACAAAGCCATGAGCAAAGCCTGGCGGTATCCAAATTTGGCGTTTGTTTTCGGCGCTGAGTTCACAACCCATCCACTTACCAAAAGTTAAGGAACTTTTTCTAATATCTACGGCAACATCAAATATACTACCAATCACGACTCGGACTAGCTTGCCTTGTGGTTGTTGAATTTGGTAGTGTAAACCACGCAAGACGTTTTGTTTGGAGCAAGAATGGTTGTCTTGAACAAAGTTAATTAAATTACCAGTTATATCAGTAAATTTTTGATAATTGTAGCTTTCAAAGAAAAACCCGCGATCATCTTGGAAGACTTGAGGTTCAATGATGAGAACCTCAGGAATTTCAGTAGAAATAATCTTCATGCTGCTTGGGGATTTACTACTTTGTTAGTTTCTAAAATGACTAATTTGCTAGCAAAAACTAAACAATGAAAGCAATATTAATCATAAATTATTTTCTATGTTATTTTTAATTTAAATTGCAAGAATATGACGCAATGTTGGTATTGGCGATCGCTCCCATTAGAAAAACGTACTGGTTCTGATATTTTCGCTGCATTATTTGGTTACAACCACACATCTACAATTGCAACTCTACTAGAAAGCCCTAATCTAGGATCAATAAATAATTCTCAACTCGCTCGTTATTCTATCTGTGCAGGCGCTCCTCGGTATGTGGATGGACACCCCCAAATGTGGACTCCACCACTAGGAAAAGTTCTTCCCTTTCTTGAACAGTTACTGGCAAGAAAAGAAAACGCCCCCCCTCTCCCTTTCACCCCCTCCTCCTCTCTCCCTTTCACAGGCGGTTGGCTGGGTTGGTTGGGCTACGACATTGCCTGGGAAATTGAACAGCTACCTTACACAAAATCCGATTCCTTGCCATTTCCAGTAGCTTTTTGGTACGAACCAGAGTGTTTTGCGGTTTTGGATCGCTGGGAACAAGTTTTGTGGTTAGCTGCCAGTAGTACAAGTGGGTTGGATGAGTTAGAGAGGAAACTCGAACAGGGAGATGGGGAGATGCTTCGCGATGGGGAGATGGGGAGATGGGGAGATGGGGAGATGAAGAAAATCCACCCCATAACGGTTACTCCCCATTTCCAAACTTCTCAAGAAGAATACGAAGCAACAGTCAACCTTGCAAAAAAATACATTCAGGCTGGAGACATTTTTCAGGCCAATCTCTCGCTGCGGTTTGAAGCACAAACAACTGCTTCTGGTTGGGAAATTTACCGTGTTTTGCAGCAGATCAATCCTTCTCCTTTTGCTTGCTATTTCCGAACACCTTGGGGAGAAGTTATTAGCTGTTCGCCAGAGAGATTGGTACAGTCACAAAGATGTAGAGACGCGAAATTTCGCGTCTCTACTAGACCGATCGCTGGCACGCGATCGCGTGCCAGCGCGCCAGAAAAAGACCAACAACTCGCAGCAGATTTACTTAGCAACACCAAAGAACGTGCTGAACACATCATGCTCGTGGACTTAGAGCGCAACGATCTAGGGCGTGTATGTGAATGGGGAAGTGTGGAAGTTGATGAATTGCTGACGATTGAGCGATATAGTCACGTCATGCATCTTGTCAGCAATATCAAAGGTATCTTAAGAAGCGATCTTAGTACCATTGATTTAATTCGCGCCATGTTCCCTGGTGGCACAATCACAGGTTGCCCAAAAGTCCGTTGTATGGAAATCATTG